>NZ_JAWOUT010000005.1:0-172658 GCF_033339515.1 Vibrio sp. 2130-1 | reverse complement strand
ATGCCAGTTACTGTCACACTGAAATCTTCAGGGCCTTCATAAACGGTGTCATCAATGGAAGCGATACGCACATCAAATTCGGTTTGCCCGGCAGGCACCGTCACCACACCATCATTTGGCACTGCAACCCAGCCACTTCCCGTGCTGTATTCTAAGGTGCCCAAATCTCCAACTTCGGTATCGCCAAGATTAAGACCCAGTTCCACCTGCGTTTCCGCTTCAGACGCGTTCGATAAAGTGACTTTGAAGTTCGCAGTCTCACCCTCATTAATGGTGCCAGCATCGGTAATAGTCACACTTGGGCGGTCATCATCGGGATCAGGTCCTGGACCACTGCCGTCATCCACTATCGTTGCCGTACCTGTATCGCTGCCTTGCACCGCGCCAATGCCAGTTACTGTCACACTGAAATCTTCAGGGCCTTCATAAACGGCATCATCAATAGAAGCAATGCGCACATCAAACTCGGTTTGCCCGGCTGGCACGGTCACCACGCCATCATTTGGCACTGCAACCCAGCCACTTCCCGCGTTGTATTCTAAGGTACCTAAGTCACCGGCTTCAGTGTCACCCAAGTTGAGGCCTAGCTCGACTTGAACAGTGGACTCGGAGGCATTCGATAGCGTCACTTTGAAGTTCGCCGTATCACCTTCATTAATAATGCCAGCATCGGTAATAGTCACACTTGGGCGGTCATCATCGGGATCAGGTCCTGGACCACTACCGTCATCCACTATCGTTGCCGTACCCGTATCACTGCCTTGTACTGCGCCAATGCCAGTCACGGTCACACTGAAGTCTTCAGGGCCTTCATAAACGGTGTCATCAATGGAAGCGATACGCACATCAAATTCGGTTTGCCCGGCTGGCACCGTCACCACACCATCATTTGGCACTGCAACCCAGCCATTTCCCGTGTTGTATTCTAAGAGACCTAAGTCACCGGCTTCGGTGTCACCTAAGTTGAGAGTCAGTTCAACCTCAACATCTATAGCTGATGGATTAGATAACGACACTTTAAAGCTAGCCGTTTCACCCTCATTAACTATCCCTGCATCGCTCATCGTTACCGTTGGGCGATCATCATCAGGACTTAAACCTGGCCCACTACCATCATCAACAATGGTTGCCACCCCGGTTGCAGGTGTATTTTGTTCTTCTGTTGTGCCAGAAAGCGTAAACGTTTCTGGGCCTTCGAATATAGAGTCATCTATAGAGTCGAGAGAAACCGTAAACCCGCTTTCACCTAATGGGACCGAGACTGTAAAAGTACCGTTATCATCAACCAAGATTTCTTCCGTTGTACCATCAGAAAATGTTATGAGAACACGCTCATTAACGTAGTCACTTCCGCTCTCGTCAGTTGAACCGCCAGTTGCGGTGCCATCAAGTAGCGACAAAGTGACATCAGTATTGTCCTCTGTTGCTTGGTTTAAAGTAATATCGAATACAACCTGATCACCTTCGTTGATAGTCGGACTGGATATTTCCTGAACAATTATCGTTGCAGGAATGGGGGTTGCTGTTGGTTCTGGTGGTTGTATTTGGAGAATATCGAGTAGCGTCTCTACCTGAGTACTTGAAAATCCTGTTCCGTCAGTTCCCACTGTCTCAAAATTGGTACTAGCGAGTAATTCAGCACCTGTGCGATCTATAGCTCCCGTATTCTGTGGGCTAGACCCGTTTCCTTCACCTGCAGCAGGTTCAAACTCTTCACCCAGCTCAGTCGGGTCTTCCCCACTCGCAATTGCTTCAATTAACGCAGTGATATCATCAGTTACATTTATTGAACTTCCTTGTGGTGTCACCTGCTCGATAACAAGTTCAGAAGTATCTGATACTTCATCGATTATTAACTCTCCTGGTTGAGGTAGTTGACCCTGACCTAAAGTCCTAATCTCACCGTCCAACCCGATAACGACAATGTTGCCCGCCAATGAGCTAAAAGTTACACGTTCCATATCTACCTCGCCCCACTTCAAACCAAGTCAAAAGTTTGTCACCCCTACATTTACGTCTATAGTTTAGTCAAAATCATCATATTTTCGTTGTATGTGTAGCTTGTAGGACGTTTGATAACTCTAGGGGCAGAGTTACAAAAAAGCGCAGAGTGACACAGGCCGTGAAACGCTATGATATTAAGAATTCAAGCTTTTCTCCGAGCTAAACTTGCTATGTTGCTAAGCAACATTCGACATATGTGCTAAGGTTTTAAAAGGCGAAATCTTGGATTTTTGAAACAAAAGCTTTGTTTTAACAGTAGGTTGATAAATCCCTTACTCAAGCACTGTTATTTATGATGTTTCGTCTCAGTTATGAGATGAAATAGCAAAAAGCAACACGAATTTTTAGGAGAAATACCGTGAAATGGAACCGACTAAATATTGCTTGCTGCTGTAGTTTAATGGTGTCTATACCCGTTTTCGGTCAAACTTTAGAGCAAGCCGTAGCATTGACGTTAAAAAACAACCCTGACATTAAGAGTGCATTTAATGAATTTACGAGCCGAAAATACGTAAATGAAGCATCTTCGGGTGCTTACTTACCCTCTATTGATCTAGATGCGGGTATTGGGTATGAAGGATTAGACCCTTCTGACGAGGTGGGACGTGGAGATACAGATTACACTCGAAAAGAAGCATCGGTGACACTAACCCAACTTATCTGGGACGGCAGTGCGACTCTTAATGATATAGACCGAACCGCAGCGGATGCTGAATCAGTAAGATTTCAACTTTTGGCCGACGCATCGGATAAAGCACTTGAAGTCACCAAAGTGTATCTAGATGCTGTAAAAGCTTACGAAATACTCAAGCTGTCTGAAAACAACCTGGCTGTTCACAAAGATATCTACGATGACATTAAAAAACGAGTCAACTCGGGTATCGGCTCTACCGCTGACTTAACGCAAGTAGAAGCACGTTTGGCAAAAGCACACGGCAACTTAGCCGCTGCTCAAAATAACCTGTATGACTCTCACACGATGTTCACTCGTTTAGTCGGTCAAACACCGCAAGGGCTAATCTTTCCGAGAGCGGACCAAAACTTTATTCCGTACACAATTGATGAAGCGGTAGGCTTGGCATTTGAACTGCACCCCGTTATTCAAGTCGCACTCGCAGACGTAGACTCGGCTAAGTTTCAATACAAACAGTCTAAAGGTGTTAACTACCCAACCATTTCCATTGAAGCTTCGCAAACATGGCGTGACGACGCTGATGGTTTAAAAGGTCGCAGTGATGAGACACTTGCCATGCTGCGCCTACGCTACAACCTATTCAATGGCGGCAGTGATGCAGCGAACTCAGAAAACTTCGCCTACCAGCTAAATAAAGCAAAAGACTTGCGTGAAGGTGCCTATCGCAATGTTGAAGAAGGGTTAAGACTTTCTTGGAGTGCGCTTGATTTAACATTACAACAAAAAGAGTTTCTATCAGATCATGTAGACTCTGCGTCTGAGACCGTAATTGCTTACGAGAAGCAATATCGCATCGGTAAACGGACACTGCTTGATCTATTGAACACTGAAAACGAGCTCTTTGAGGCGCGTAAAGACTACTTAGATTCTAAATACGCAGAGCAGTACGCCAAATATCGAGTGATGAACGCAACAGGTCAACTGTTGAGTGCATTAAGGGTCGAAATGCCTAAAGAATGGCTAGAAGAAGTGGAGTATTAATTATGAAACACATAACTCTTATTGCACTCTCATTGATGATTTCGGCATGCAGTTCATCCGATAAAGGCGATGAGTATGATTACATCGATACGCCAATTGCCGATCAGTGGGCTGATCATATAGATGATGACTCAGACGGTGTTATTAACGAGCGCGATTTGTGTCCGGGAACTCCTTTAGGAGCCGAGATAGATAACGATGGCTGCGGTTCGTATGTCGACTCCTCACAAGAAATGCAAATTCGAGTCCTATTTGCGAACGATTCCGATGTTATAAACCCTATCTTTACGCAACAAATTCGTGAGTTGTCCGATTTCTTGAAAGAGTACCCAAATACGTCTATCGAGATTCAGGGCTATGCTAGTCGCACTGGTACTGCAGAACACAATCTCGACTTATCCAAGCGCCGGGCTGAGAACGTTAGAAAAGAACTCATGACGAATGGTATTAGTGGGGATAGAGTTACCATTGTGGGCTATGGAGACACAGTGCTTGCAACACAAGGCACTGACCAAGTGAGTCACGCGCTAAACCGTCGAGTAACCGCAACAGTGATTGGTCACAAGGGCGAAGTTAAGAAAGAGTGGACCGTTTTCACTACACTTCCAAAAAGCTAACACAACCATAAACAGAACGTAAAAATAAAAGGTCTAGCAAATTGCTAGACCTTTTTTGATTTTCAATTTTACCTAAATGGTAACGCCACTACATATCTTTGTATTGCGCCTCTAAACTTGCAATCAAGCTTTGAGTCACATCATCAACGCTTGCACCGTCAAAATGGATGTCTAATGTCGAGCTACCTTTTGTAATACTCAGGTTTGCCTCAGAGCTGCCATCTGGTGCCACTTCTACGTGATACTCTCCGACATCACCGGTATGATCACCTGATTGAAGATCATTAAGAAGCTCTCCAATTTCATCTTTAGATAAGTCATCAAAGAGATCAGAGAAGTCTAGAGTGTCTTCATCTTTATTGAAGTCAGTGACAGTGTCGCGTTCATTGGACACATCAATCCATTTAAAGATGTCTTCACCGTCCCCCCCTGTCAAAATATCATTGCCGAAACCACCAATTAAAATATCATTATCTGCACCACCGAACAGCTTGTCGTCACCGCCTTGTCCAAACAAAATATCATCTCCTGAACCACCAGAGATGGTATCTGCCTGGTCGTAATAACGAGACTGTTCAAATTCTGCTTGGTTTTCAGTAATGTAGTGATGAACTTCTTCTTTGGTAACCAACGAAACATCCTTACCTAGTTGAGAAGCTACGTAGTTTTGCAGCGCGGAAACTCCTTGCTCACCATCGACGTCGAAACGCATGGCATCACCAAAAATAATGTCATTTCCATCAAGGCTGTTAATCTCATCTTTGCCTTGCATCAAAGAAACTTCCTTACCAAGGATCACTTCTGCTAGTTGGTTTACATCTATGTTAGCTCTTACTACACCATCAGAGTCGAAGTTTTCTAACGAATCTTCATCTAAGTAGCGACCAAGACCTATCGAACGAACCTCACTAAATTCAGCCAATGCTTGATATGCGTTATTCGCTTGAGATAGAACATTATTTCCATAATCATCATAGACATATGAGTTAAGCATTCTCCCCACCTGTTCACCAGTAGAGAGCGAATACACCGCCCCGCGAAAATCTATGATTGTTTTATTGTTGTATGTGACTGTATCACCAAACCTGTAATCACTTGGCAAGACATCCGCTAGCGTCACTAACTTTTGTTCTGACACGCCAAGTACGACACCCTCCCAACCACTAAACCAACTCGTATTGTTATCCGTAGCTTGGTTTGGTTGACCATCAGATATGAAATAACTTAGGTTTGTTGCGCCACTATCGGCATTAGCAAACCAGTCTAGTGCAGATTGGAACCCGGCTTCATAATTTGTATTACCATCACCGATTTGTAAAATTGCATCCAATGTAGACTCTATTTGCGATGTTGCGTTGTCTGCACTCAAATCTAATTCAAGTACCTGAGAGCTCCCAGTAGCAAATGTGGTCAATAAAACGTTCACTTTGCCCGAATGAGGGCCACTAGCACTTTCGGTAAGAGTATTCAGCACTGTTTTTAGCTCACCTAGCGCTAGACCAACGTCGTAACCCATGCTGCCTGATGTATCGAGCATAAAAGCAATGTTGTAGTCCTGCCCCTCGACAATCTGTAATCCTTGAACATCGCCAACAATCACATCATTGCTATCAGATCCAGCTATCTTGTTATCACCATGCGTACCGGAAACAAAATCATAATCTCGAACTGAAACAGAAGCCGTGTCCGTTCCCATTTGAGTATTGTTATTAACTTCAACACTTCCTGCCGTCGCTGTTACATCAAAATCTAACGAACCATTGTAATCGGCTGGTACAGTAATCGTACCGCTTAGTTGATGACTGGTTTGATTTGGTTCACTTGAAAGGTCAACCGTGTAAGAACCATCGCTGTTTTCAGTAACCGTTTTGCCATTCACCTCTAATGTTAGCCCTGAAGGAATTCCCGTTAATGTGACGCTATCGTTAATGAATGACTCACTGCCATCCACATCGATAAGATCAAGGTTCAGCTCAAAAGAGACTTGCTGCTCTGTAAGTACAACATACTCTCCTGTGTTGTTATTTAGCTTGATAATGGCATCTTGGAAGATAAGTTGTTCAATTTCATAAAGGTGGTCACCCGACTCTTTATGAGTGCTCGAAACAACATCTTTTGTATCAATAAATCGGCTATCTTCGACAATCCAATACGGGACCTCTGAGTGGTCAGACGCAGGGTAATAGTTGAGGTTGTAATCAGACAACTTGCCAGAGTAAACAACTGTGTCCGTCTCCGCTTGATCATCTAATGAACCAATACCGCCATAGATAGAATCATTACCTCCTCCAGTCACAAAGATATCACTGCCTTGAGCATCAACGTTCGCACCTGCTTGTTGATCTCCGACAAAGCTCAGTGGCGATTCAGTGTCACCGCTTAGCATTAAGTCATTACCAACATGTCCGTTATTAAACGTTTGTGTCACCACATGTTCAAAGTCAAGCCCTGGTAAATTACTTGCCTCAAGCAGATCTTTAAGTTCTTCGTCTGTAGACCAGCTTCCGCCTAGTGTCACAGGTACAGACGTTACTGGACCGAAAGTAAGGTCAATCTTAATTGGGTCCGCGACAGGCTCTATGTCGATACTCAACGTACCTGAAGCAGAAGAATTGCCATCACTAACAGTGAAATGAATCTGCTCGTAAGTATCCAAGCCGTTCCCAACACCGTCTTTATCGAAAACATTTGCACCAGATTCATGTTCAGCAGGAACATAACGAACAAGACCATTTTCGATATCAGAAGCGAGTACACTGCCAGAAACCGCTTCCCAACCATCAGAACCTTTCACTTGCAGTGAGCCATTTAGAGCAGAAGTGTCAAACTCAACACTTATACTACTATCAACGATGCCTAAATGTTCTAGTGTTATAACAATAGCTTCGTCTTCTAATCCGGAAATTTCGTTGCTTTGAACTGCTGGCGGAACATCATTATCATCAATATAGCCAACGCCAGATACATCTCCGACTTTAATCACAAGACTCTCTGTTGATTCAACCAACTGATCATCAATACTTGGAATGGTAATCTCAAAGCCATTCACTCCGGCTGGAACAATAAGGTATCCACCCAAATACTTCACGCCATTAGTAAAAGTTGCGTTCGACAAATCAATGTCTTGAGAGCTCACACTAGAACCCTCTGCAGAGAAATCCACTTGATACTTAACGGTCTGATCTGTCGCGTTATTTAGAGAAACAGAAAACGTGACATCGTCACCCTCAACAACAGTAACACCTGCAATGCTCTCCACCACAGGTCCATTTTCCGCAACATTACCATCTAGTATTTCGTTAACGATATTGACCGTAGACGGATCACTAACTCCACTTTCAGAATCGACTGCCACATATCCAAAGCTATCTCCGGCAGGAATACCTTCTACATAACGTAACTCCCAGTTCCCTTCATTTTTCGTAGAAAAATCTAACTGAGTAATGACCGAACCTTCAGGAAGAGCTAGTTCTTGCCCAAAACCAACGCTTGTTTCTTGGAATAGCATGAAGTTGCCTTCAGGCTTCAAGAACTCGAACGTTTGAGTCTGTTCGATATTATTTGAATCTAAATACGTAACCGTAATAAGCGCAGCGTTGTCATCACCGTAATCAAACAATCCACCTAATCCATCTAAGCCAAGGTTTACGCTGCCCACAGGGTTATTAGACAAATCGATCGTAATTGTCTCGCCTTTCTCAATACCCTGCCCATCATTGTCAGCAATACCGTTTCCGATATGTGACACTTGGCGGTTGTATTGAGCAAGTTCACCACTATCAGAAGATATAGTGATGGAGGAACCATTAACTAAATGCTCAGTACGGGAGTGTGATGGACCTCCGTCCTCACTTAGCCCCCAATTATTGAAATCTGTTGTAGACTCGGAACTATTTGGTGTATCTGGGCGATCCTTGATACCTAATAAGAAACCCACATTATCAGCTTCATAGTAAAGGCTATCTTTTTCATAAAGAGTGTCACTGACTTCTTTTATTTCATGCAGTTCACCGTTGTTATCTCTGAAGAACAATGTTCCTGAGGTCGGTAGTTCAGTAATCTGCACATGCAAGTCGTTGCCATTTAAGTCATCTTCAATATCCGCTATATGATCCTGAGAGTCGCCATCACCTAAAGGTTTCGTATCAGTATCAAATACAACTTGCGTCACAGGCTTGTCAGTCACATGCGTAAAGTCCTCACTGTCAGGCTTGTCATTGACTGGCGTCACATCGACGTTCACCGTGGTGGACTCTGATACCCCACCGGACGTGACGATGTAGGTGAAGCTGTCTGTACCGTGGTAGTTGTCGTTTGGCGTGTAAGTCACGCTGCCGTCCGGGTTGACCGAGACCGTGCCGTTGGCTGGACCGTTATTGCTATCGAGCGACACCACTTTGTCCTTGCCTTCGAACGTGTCGTTATCTAAGACCTTGATGATGGTCGGCGTGTCTTCCACAACCGTCGCGTTGTCTGCCACAATGTCAGCCACAGGCGCCACTGTGAAGTTCACCGTTTGGCTGACGCTTTCGCCGCTTTGATCGGTAGCCGTAAACGTTAGGTTTTCTGAGCCGTTCCAGTCTGCCGTTGGGCTAATAGTCGCAATGCCATTTTCTATTGAGACATTGACATTACTGTTGCCTGAAACGCTGAAGCTCAGCTCGCCATCCACATTATCCACATCGCTGAAGGCGGTATTTAGATCGATGCTGTATGGCGTAAAGTCTTCCGCCAAGGTTTGGTCTGCGATGCTGCTTTCAACCACAGGCGTGTCGTTCACCGCATTCACGGTGACGTTGACCGTCGCTTGGTCAGTCAATGCACCATCGGTAACGGTGTAAGTGATTTCAGCGTCACCATGGAAGTTCTCAGCCGGTGTGAAGACCAGTTTGCCGTCAACAATCTCGACTGTCCCTTGGTCACTCGGCACAGATGCCGAATCAATGCTTAAGGTATCGCCATCAATGTCGGTATCGTTTGGCAGGACATCAATCGTCACTGGCGTGTCTTCGTCAGTAACAGCGGTATCATCGTTTGCCACTGGCGCATCGTTCACTGGCGTCACATCGACGTTCACTGTGGTGGATTCCGATACCCCACCCGACGTAACGATGTACGTGAAGCTGTCTGTACCATGGTAGTTGTCGTTCGGCGTGTAAGTGACGCTGCCATCCGGGTTGACCGAGACCGTGCCGTTAGCTGGACCGTTGTTGGTATCCAGCGACACCACTTTGTCGTTGCCTTCGAACGTGTCGTTACCTAAGACCTTGATGATGGTCGGCGTGTCTTCCACAACCGTCGCGTTGTCTGCCACGATGTCCGCCACAGGGGCTACCGTGAAGTTCACCGTTTGGCTAACGCTTTCACCGCTTGGATCGGTCGCAGTAAAGGTCAACGCTTCAGAGCCGTTCCAGTCCGCAGTTGGAGTGAACGTAGCAATGCCATTGACGATCGCCACTTGAATGTTGCTGTTGCCAGAAACGCTGAAGCTCAGCTCGCCATCCACGTTATCTACATCGCTGAAGGCCGTATTCAGATCGATGCTGTATGGCGTAAAGTCTTCTGCCAAGGTTTGGTCTGCAATGCTGCTTTCAACCACAGGCGTGTCGTTCACCGCATTCACGGTGACGTTGACCGTCGCTTGGTCAGTCAGCGCACCATCGGTGACGGTGTAAGTGATTTCAGCATCGCCATGGAAGTTCTCAGCCGGTGTGAACACCAACTTGCCGTCAACAATTTCAACCTTACCTTGTGCTTCAGGTACAGACGCTGATTGGATAGACAGCGTATCGCCATCGATGTCAGTATCGTTTGGCAGGACATCAATCGTGACAGCGGTGTCTTCGTCAGTCATCGCCGTGTCATTGGTCGCCACTGGCGCATCGTTGACTGGCGTCACATCGACGTTCACCGTGGTGGACTCTGATACCCCACCGGAGGTGACGATGTAGGTAAAGCTGTCTGTACCGTGGTAGTTGTCGTTTGGCGTGTAGGTCACGCTGCCGTCCGGGTTGACCGAGACCGTGCCGTTAGCTGGACCATTGTTGGTATCCAGCGACACCACTTTGTCGTCGCCTTCGAACGTGTCGTTACCTAAGACCTTGATGATGGTCGGCGTGTCTTCCACAACCGTCGCGTTGTCTGCCACGATGTCCGCCACAGGCGCTACCGTGAAGTTCACCGTTTGGCTAACGCTTTCGCCGCTTGGATCGGTGGCCGTAAAGGTCAGCGCTTCTGAGCCGTTCCAGTCTGCGGTTGGAGTGAACGTAGCAATACCATTGACGATTGCCACTTGAATGTTGCTATTACCAGAGACGCTAAACGTTAACTCGCCATCCACGTTATCCACATCACTGAAGGCAGTATTTAGATCGATGCTGTATGGCGTAAAGTCTTCTGCCAAGGTTTGGTCTGCGAGGTTGCTTTCAACCACAGGCGTGTCGTTCACCGCATTCACGGTGACGTTGACCGTCGCTTGGTCAGTCAGCGAACCATCGGTAACGGTGTAAGTGATTTCAGCGTCACCATGGAAGTTCTCAGCCGGTGTGAAGACCAGTTTGCCGTCAACAATCTCGACTGTCCCTTGGTCACTCGGCACAGACGCCGATTGGATAGACAGCGTATCGCCATCAATGTCAGTATCGTTTGGCAAGACATCAATCGTCACTGGCGTGTCTTCGCCAGTAACAGCGGTATCATCGTTTGCCACTGGCGCATCGTTCACTGGTGTGACATCGACGTTCACCATGGTGGACTCCGATACCCCACCGGAGGTAACGATGTAGGTAAAGCTGTCTGCACCGTGGTAGTTGTCGTTTGGCGTGTAAGTGACGCTGCCGTCCGGGTTGACCGAGACCGTGCCGTTGGCTGGACCGTTATTGGTATCCAGCGACACCACTTTGTCGTCGCCTTCGAACGTGTCGTTACCTAAGACCTTGATGATGGTTGGCGTGTCTTCCACGACCGTCGCGTTGTCTGCCACGATGTCCGCCACTGGCGCAACCGTAAAGTTCACCGTTTGGCTAACGCTTTCGCCGCTTGGATCGGTGGCAGTAAACGCCAACGCTTCTGAGCCGTTCCAGTCTGCCGTTGGGCTAATGGTCGCGATGCCATTTTCAATCGACACCAACACGTTGTTGTTGCCAGAAACGCTGAAGCTCAGCTCGCCATCCACGTTATCCACATCGCTGAAGGCCGTATTCAGATCGATGCTGTATGGCGTAAAGTCTTCCGCCAAGGTTTGGTCTGCAATGTTGCTTTCAACCACAGGCGTGTCGTTCACCGCATTCACGGTGACGTTGACCGTCGCTTGGTCAGTCAGTGAACCATCGGTAACGGTGTAAGTGATTTCAGCGTCGCCATGGAAGTTCTCAGCCGGTGTGAAGACCAGTTTGCCGTCAACAATTTCGACTGTACCTTGGTCACTCGGCACAGACGCTGATTGGATAGACAGCGTATCACCATCGATGTCGGTGTCGTTTGGCAGGACATCAATTGTCACTGGCGTGTCTTCGTCAGTAACAGCGGTATCATCTTTTGCCACTGGCGCGTCGTTCACTGGTGTGACATCGACGTTCACCGTGGTGGATTCACTGACGCCCCCAGATGTGACGATGTACGTGAAACTGTCTGTACCGTGGTAGTTGTCGTTTGGTGTGTAGGTTACGCTGCCGTCCGGGTTGACCGAGACCGTGCCGTTGGCTGGACCGTTATTGGTATCCAGCGACACCACTTTGTCGTCGCCTTCGAACGTGTCGTTACCTAAAACCTTGATGATGGTCGGCGTGTCTTCCACAACCGTCGCGTTGTCTGCCACGACGTCCGCCACAGGCGCAACTGTGAAGTTCACCGTTTGGCTAACGCTTTCACCGCTTGGATCGGTGGCGGTAAAGGTTAGGGTTTCTGAGCCATTCCAGTCTGCGGTTGGAGTGAACGTAGCAATGCCATTGACGATCGCCACTTGAATGTTGCTGTTGCCAGAGACACTAAACGTTAACTCACCATCGGCGTTATCCACATCGCTGAAAGCGGTATTTAGATCGATGCTGTATGGCGTAAAGTCTTCCGCCAAGGCTTGGTCTGCAATGCTGCTTTCAACCACAGGCGCGTCGTTCACCGCATTCACGGTGACGTTGACCGTCGCTTGATCAGTCAGCGCACCATCGGTGATGGTGTAAGTAATTTCGGCGTCGCCATGGAAGTTCTCAGCTGGTGTGAACACCAACTTGCCGTCAACAATCTCGACTGTGCCTTGCGCTTCAGGTACGGACGCTGATTGGATAGACAGCGTATCGCCATCAATGTCAGTATCGTTTGGCAGAACATCAATCGTCACTGGCGTGTCTTCGTCAGTAACGGCATTGTCATTGGTCGCCACTGGCGCGTCGTTCACTGGTGTGACATCGACGTTCACCGTGGTGGATTCACTGACGCCCCCAGATGTGACGATGTACGTGAAACTGTCTGTACCGTGGTAGTTGTCGTTTGGCGTGTAGGTTACGCTGCCGTCCGGGTTGACCGAGACCGTGCCGTTAGCTGGACCGTTGTTGGTATCCAGCGACACCACTTTGTCGTCGCCTTCGAACGTGTCGTTACCTAAGACCTTGATGATGGTCGGCGTGTCTTCCACAACCGTCGCTTTATCTGCCACGATGTCCGCCACAGGCGCTACTGTGAAGTTCACCGTTTGGCTGACGCTTTCACCGCTTGGATCGGTAGCCGTAAACGTTAGGATTTCTGAGCCGTTCCAGTCTGCCGTTGGGCTAATGGTCGCGATGCCATTTTCAATCGAAACCAACACGTTGCTGTTGCCGGACACTGAAAAGTTCAGTGCGGAGTCGCTGTCTTTAAATGCGTCGTTTAAATCAATCGTGTAGATCGTAAAATCTTCTGCTAACACTTGATCTGAAATCACATTATCGACTGTTGGTGCATCGTTAACGCGATTCACAATCAAACTATCACTGTCGCTAACCGTTGGATTAACACCATCCGATACTGATGCGCTGATCGTTAGGTCTTTAAGGTTGAGTTCGTCGTTGTTAACCGCGTCAACACCCGCTTGAGTCAGTTTGACTTCATCGCCAACTAGCGCAAAGTAGCCGTTTGAGTTGTTTTCTAAAGAAACGGTTAATTGCTCTTCTGGCGTATCGGTATCAGCGACTTCCAACGTTGCCACTACCGTATCGGTACTCACTGCGTCTTCAGTGATACTTTCTACAGCATCGACCTTGATGGTTGGCGCATCGTTTACTGGGTTAACGGTAACGGCCACCTTCGCTTGGTCTGTCAGTGCACCATCGGTGACGGTGTAAGTAATTTCGGCGTCACCATTGAAGTTCTCGGCCGGTGTGAACACCAGTTTTCCATCAACGATCTCAACTGTACCTTGTGTTTCAGGTACGGAAGCCGATTGGATAGACAGCGTATCGCCATCAATGTCGGTGTCGTTTGGCAGGACATCAATTGTCACTGGCGTGTCTTCGTCAGTGACAGCGGTATCATCTTTTGCCACTGGCGCATCGTTGACTGGTGTGACATCGACGTTCACCGTGGTGGACTCTGATACCCCACCGGACGTGACGATGTAGGTGAAGCTGTCTGTACCGTGGAAGTTGTCGTTTGGCGTGTAAGTGACGCTGCCGTCCGGGTTGACCGAGACCGTGCCGTTGGCTGGACCGTTATTGCTATCCAGCGACACCGCTTTGTCGTCGCCTTCGAACGTGTCGTTACCTAAAACCTTGATGATGGTTGGTGTGTCTTCCACAACCGTCGCGCGGTCAGATTCAATATCTGCCACAGGCGCAACTGTGAAGTTCACCGTTTGGCTAACGCTTTCACCGCTTGGATCAGTAGCCGTAAACGCTAAGGTTTCTGAGCCGTTCCAGTCTGCGGTTGGAGTGAACGTAGCAATGCCATTGACGATCGCCACTTGAATGTTGCTATTACCAGAAACGCTGAAGCTCAGCTCGCCATCAACATTATCCACATCGCTGAAAGCGGTATTTAGATCGATGCTGTATGGCGTAAAGTCTTCCGCCAAGGTTTGGTCTGCAATGCTGCTTTCAACCACAGGCGTGTCGTTCACCGCATTCACGGTGACGTTGACCGTGGCTTGGTCGGTCAGTGCACCATCGGTGATGGTGTAAGTGATTTCAGCGTCACCATGGAAGTTCTCAGCCGGTGTGAACACCAGTTTGCCATCAACAATCTCGACTGTGCCTTGTGCTTCAGGCACAGACACCGATTGGATAGACAGCGTATCGCCATCAATATCGGTGTCGTTTGGCAGGACATCAATCGCCACTGGCGTGTCTTCGTCAGTGACAGCGGTATCATCTTTTGCCACTGGCGCGTCATTGACTGGTGTGACATCGACGTTCACCGTGGTGGACTCCGATACCCCACCGGAGGTGACGATGTAGGTGAAGCTGTCTGCCCCGTGGTAGTTGTCGTTTGGCGTGTAAGTGACGCTGCCATCCGGGTTGACCGAGACCGTGCCGTTAGCTGGACCGTTATTGGTATCGAGCCACACCACTTTGTCGTCGCCTTCGAACGTGTCGTTATCTAAGACCTTGATGATGGTTGGCGTATCTTCCACAACCGTCGCTTTGTCTGCCACGATGTCCGCCACAGGCGCAACTGTGAAGTTCACCGTTTGGCTGACGCTTTCACCGCTTGGATCGGTAGCAGTAAAGGTCAATGCTTCTGAGCCGTTCCAGTCTGCGGTTGGAGTGAACGTAGCAATGCCATTTTCTATTGAGACATTGACATTACTGTTGCCAGAGACACTAAACGTTAACTCACCATCGGCGTTATCCACATCACTGAAGGCGGTATTCAGATCGATGCTGTATGGCGTAAAGTCTTCTGCCAAGGTTTGGTCTGCGATGCTGCTTTCAACCACAGGCGTGTCGTTCACCGCATTCACGGTGACGTTGACCGTGGCTTGGTCGGTCAGTGCACCATCGGTGATGGTGTAAGTGATTTCAGCGTCACCATGGAAGTTCTCAGCCGGTGTGAACACCAGTTTGCCATCAACAATCTCGACTGTGCCTTGTGCTTCAGGCACAGACACCGATTGGATAGACAGCGTATCGCCATCAATATCGGTGTCGTTTGGCAGGACATCAATCGTTACTGAGCTATCTTCCTCTGTAATTGTTGTATCATTAGAGGCAATAGGCGCATCGTTAACTGAGTTTACTGTTACCGAAACTTGGGCTTCATCCTCTAACTCACCATCTGAGATGGTGTAGCTAATCGTTGCATTACCGTTGAAATTTTCAGCCGGAGTGAAAACAAGCTTACCATCGATAATCTCAACGATACCTTGCTCTTCTGGTACAGAAGCAGAGGTAATGATTAAATCATCACCTTCAATATCACTGTCGTTAGCGAGCACATCAATTACAACCTGGGAATCCTCGTCAGTTTGAATCGCATCATTAGTTGCTATTGGCGCGTCATTAACAGGCGTAATATCTAAGTTAGCAGTGCCATTAATAACACCGCCATCGTTATCAATAATGTCATAGGAGAATGACACTTCAGTGTCATCATCAGCCTCTGGAATGTAAGTCCAAGATCCATCGCTGTTATCAATTAAGGTGCCATTCCCACTCTCAATAGTGACGTTTGTAATGACAAGAGTATCGGCATCATCAATATTGACATTAGATAGTAATTCTTCAGTAGTTATCGTGATTGGATCGCTATCTTCCTCAACAGCGCTTAATGTCACTGGAGAATTAGTAAGTGGCTTACTTGAGCCATCCCCACTTGTCTCGATACCTGTTGTGAAGAAGTCATTTAAGGTCAACGCTTGTGTTTCAGATAAGCCGAGGGATTCTAGGCCAATAGTTTCAAAGTTTGTTGAGGCTAGCACTTCAGTACCATCTCGTACAATCGTGGCACTATTTTGCAAACTGGAGCCACTATTTTCACCCGCTGCAGGTGCGAGTTCTTCATCAATAGCAGAAGGGTCTTGACCTTGCTCAATAGCACTAATAATCTGTGCTACATCGTCTGAAATATCTTTTAAACCTTGCTCTTGAGCAAGCTGAATTTTCAGGTCTTGAGGCGCAGCATCTGTCATTGCCACTATCACTTCACCTGGTAGAGGCTGCTGTCCTTCTGCAAGGACTCTCAGCTGCCCATCCAAACCTATTACGACGACTTGATTACCGAGTGGCACTAATGCTGTACGATCCATATAAACCTTAACCCTAAATAACTGTCAAGTTTTTGACTAACAATACTAATTTGCTATATATTGCCCGAATATATAGTGCAATAACAGCAATTTGATGCTCAATAAAGTAATTATGTGTCATACATCAATAAGAATCCAGATGCATAAGTGTTTTATTTTATTAAAATCTGGACACTCGTTTCTAGCCATTACCTCCATCTTTAATTTGAGATCTTAATTCAAGTTTTAGGCAGATTTAGTAGGTTGATTTATCAAAATTGAAACAAATGAACAGCGAATCAACAGGTTACTTCATCGCATATTAATGTTATTGTGCGCTAAATTATTGACGCCCTTATAAGTATTCCACTTATAAGCCCTATCACCTCGAGAATTTTTACCATTATCTAGGAGAATCACAGTGAAGTGGACTCGTGCCAACGCCTTTTGTATTGGTATGTTCACCGCTAGTCATGCTTTTGGGCAAACGCTAGAGCAAGCGGTTGAAAACACATTAAAAACCAATCCTGACATCAAAAGTGCGTTCAATGAATTCGTTAGCAAGCAGTATGTGAATGAAGCATCTGGTGGTGCTTACCTCCCATCCGTAGACTTAGATGCCGGTATCGGTTACGAAGGAATCAAACCTGCAGAGTCAGGGCGAGATTCAACCGATCTGACAAGAAAAGAAGCCACCGTGACACTAACCCAGCTAATATGGGATGGTTCAGCGACACTTAATGATATGGATCGAACAGCAGCTGATGCTGAATCGGTCCGTTATCAACTTCTAGCTGATGCCCAAGACACCGCTCTAGAGGTCGCGAAAGTTTATTTAGACTCAGTAAAAGCTTATGAAATTCTTACACTTTCCGAGAATAACTTGAAAGTGCATAAGAAGATCTATGAAGACATTAAAAAGCGAGTTAACTCAGGTATCGGTTCTACAGCAGACCTAACCCAGGTAGAGGCTCGTTTAGCAAAGGCTCACGGTAACTTGGTGGCAGCTCAGAACAACTTATATGACAGCCACACCACCTTTACACGCCTTGTCGGACAGTCACCACAAGGATTGATTTTCCCAAGAGCGGACCAAAACTTTATTCCCTACACCATCGATGAAGCGATTGACTTGGCATTCGAGTCACACCCAGTAATCAAAATCTCGGTAGCTGATGTGGACTCTGCAAAGTTCCAATACAAGCAATCTAAGGGAGCTTACTACCCAACGATATCGGTAGAAGCGGCTCAAACATGGCGTGATGATGCAAGCGGTATTGAAGGAAGCAGCGAAGAGACAACAGCGATGTTGCGCATGCGTTACAACCTCTTTAACGGTGGTAGTGACGTAGCCAACGCTGAAAGTTTTGCCTACCAACTAAACAAAGCAAAAGACCTAAGAGAACGTGCATACCGCCAAGTAGAAGAAGGCCTTCGTCTATCTTGGAGTGCGTTAGATTTAACACTTCAACAAAAAGAGTTCCTAGCGGATCACGTAGATTCGGCCTCTGAAACTGTCATCGCCTACGAAAAGCAGTATCGCATTGGAAAACGCACTCTGCTGGACTTGTTAAATACTGAAAACGAACTTTTCGAAGCGAGAAAGAACTACTTGGATGCTCGATACTCAGAGCAGTACGCCAAGTACCGCGTTATGAACGCGACTGGCCAATTGTTAAATGCCTTGCGTGTCGATGTACCTACAGAATGGAATGAAAAGGTGGAGTACTGATCATGAAACCAGTGAAGATTCTATTTGCATTGGGTATGCTCGCCATCACTCAACACGTTGTTGCTGAAGACGAATATGAGTATCGTCCTGTACCAAATGCAGAACAAATAGCAGATTTGCAAGATGACGATAACGATGGTGTCATCAATGCTCGAGATATGTGCCCAGGTACACCTGAAGGCTCAGAGGTCGACAACGACGGTTGTGGAGAATACATTAAAGCATCAGATAACATGCAAGTGCGGATACTTTTTGCTAACGACTCTGATGAGATCAATCCAGTCTTCAGAAGACAAGTTCGAGAGCTTTCCGACTTTTTAAAAGAGTACCCTACTACTTCGATAGAGCTGCACGGCTATGCTAGTAAAGTTGGTGGTTCGAAGCATAACCAAGATCTTTCTGAAAGACGAGCACGCAATGTCCGTGAAGCCCTACTAAGCTACGACATCGAACCGAGTAGAGTCCGCATTGTTGGTTTTGGTGACACTCACTTAGCACAGCAAGGGAGCGATGAAGTCAGCCATGCTTTAAATCGTCGAGTCACCGCATCAGTCGTTGGTTACAAAGGCGAGATAAAAAGAGAGTGGACAATATTCACAACTCTTCCAGAAAGGTAAAGTACCTGTTTTTGTTTGCTCTGCAAGCACAAAGCAAACAAAAACGAGTGAATACTTAACCTCAGAAAAGGAGCTTCGGCTCCTTTATTTTTACTCATTTCGACAACCGTATTATGCTTTAGGAATCGGCACTTTAGTGTTACTCTAGCCACGTCATAACAACGAGAGTTTTGAAATGAGCAAACTTACATCAGATATCCAAGCGAACCTTGACCTTTTTGTTGCAGAAACGAAAGAAAACCAATTGGTTTGGGGTTTACGCAATGAAGAAGGTTGGCTATCTTGCGATTCAACTGAATTCGAAAACAGCGAAGTCATGCCTTTCTGGTCTTCTAAAGAAGATGCAGAAGCACATAATGTTGAAGAATGGGCAGATTTTACTGTACTAGAAATCCCATTAGATATCTTTGTTGAAGATTGGCTTTTGACTCTTGCTGAAGATGGTGTTCTTGTTGGAACTAACTGGAACGATCAGTTAGAAGGCAAAGAAATGGAACCTCAAGATCTAGCAAAGCTTTACATTGATTAAAGATTTCTGACCTCAACTTTATGTTGAGGTCTTTCTTTTTTATGCCTCTTCTTTCAATATCTCGACCAAGTGCATAGTTTTACTACTCTTTTTCTTAGTACACCCAACTTAATCACAACGCTGATGCGTTAAAAGCGCTATGATAACTCAACTTTAAAGGCACCTTAAATTAAAGGCTCGTTTAAACATGCGCGTGCTCTATCCCTTGCTTGCGTCACTTTTGCTCACTCCAGTATATGCAAGCGACACTCAAGATATTGAACCAAACCAAAATATCACACAGTGGCACTCTGTCTACCAAACCACACTACGAAGCAACCCTGAGTCGGCATTGAGCATGCTTCAAGATCGCTACCATACAGCGAAATCGGACAGCGAAAAGCTCTACGTAAGTGGATTGATTTATGAATATATGTCAAACATAAATCAGCCTTACTACGGCAGCAGTCAAGTCTTAGACAACCGTTTTTCTCAATTAGAATCAGAATATATTCTTGCCTTAAAGGAACGTAAGCATGGTAGTTACGAGGCCTCAGTAGATAGCTTTTCTTCTTTGCGACAGACAATGAAGAAAATATCCGATTCCGAAGGCAAGGCTCTGATGAACTATCAACTTTGTTATACGCTGAATCAACAAGGTCGTTATCACAAAGCAAACTTTTATTGCTCATCCTTAGAGAGCCACTTAAATCATAAGCATCAAGAAAACTTCCCTGTTGATCTTGCTTTGCGCGTAATAGCAAATAACTACAATTACCGCGGTGACTATGAAAAAGCCTTAAGTTTGTATCGACAGTTGATGGCCAACATGTCGACGCAAAGCGATCCTTCAGGGATTTACAATGACGTCGGCAATTTACTTGCAGAGCTGGGGCAATTTGAACAATCAGAGCAATATCTCATTCAAGCCCTACTGGTTCGCCAAGATGAAGGGACACCTCTTGAAGTTGCACAAGTCGAACATAGTCTAGGAGCGATGTACAGAAAATCCAAAGAACTCGATAAGTCCATCAGCCACTACAAAAATGCATTGACGATTCTCGAACAACTTCATTACCCATACGGGCAAGGGTTGACCTATTTAGGGTTATCTGCTGCTTTGGCCGATTCTGGGCAATTAGATACCGCGGTAGATTACATTGGAAGAGCATTAAACATTGCCCAAACTTATGAGAATACGCACCTTGAAACAGAGGGTCATTTGGCTGCTGGATTGGCATATTTAAAGAACCATACACCCGAAAAATCGATTGAACACACTACAATAGCGTTAAGATTAGCGGTAAAAAACGCTAGGCCCTTATTGCAAGCGCAAGCCCAATTACTCCTCTCAAAAGCATACCAAGCTCAAAATGATTACAAAAAGGCGCTGGAGCATCACAAGGCCTACTCGACGATTGAACTAACGAACCGAGACGCGAGTAATATTAAGGCGTTAGAGGCACTAGATCTCACTAAAAAAGAGTATGAATATGATCTACAAGTCGCGCAGTTGAACAACGAAACTCTTCTAAGTCAGTACCAGTTTGAAAAACTCACAGATCAACAACGCACTTATAATTTTGTTGTTTTCTGTTTATTGGTTCTCCTCGCTCTGGCATTGATGGTTCAGCGACAAACACGCTTAAAAGCCAAAATAGACAGCTTAACGTGTGCATTAAACAGAGCGGCAATTATAGAGACGATTAAAAGCCAAACCTCCAAAGCTGAAGGAGACTTCCGCTACGTTCTAGCATTAATCGATCTAGATGACTTTAAGGCGATTAATGATCAGTATGGTCATCCGACTGGCGACTTAGTACTACAACAGGTGTGCAAAGCGCTTAAAGCTAAACTTAATAAGGGAGAGTACTTGGGTCGTTTAGGTGGAGAAGAGTTTATCTTGCTATTGAAAAACGTCGATGAGATTGACGTTCCCTTTAGAATACAAAGTCTGCATAAAACAATTTCAGAAAAGAGTGTACATTCGCTTAATAACCATCAATTGAATATATCTGCGAGTCTGGCCTATCTATCAACCTCAATGCCACTCACCAACTTTGATGAGCTCTATTCGATATTAGACCAAGCGTTATACAATGCTAAGAAGCAAGGAAAAAACTCCCTTGTGGACGCATACAACGAGCCGATCAGTTTAAGTGCTGAGTATATTCTCTAATAAAACCAAACCACCAGCGTAGTGGTTTGTTATAGGTGGAAGCATCAGTAAGCCATTCAGATGCAACATCATCATCAAGGAGTCTTTGTGCCCAAGGCAAGAAAAAACATTCAGTCTCTAGAGCGAGGTTTTCTAATCCTCGAGTTGCTCTCGATGAGTGAATCTCCCCTATCATTACAGACTATCAGTAATGCGATCCAGTTAAATAAGACGACTGTTCACGGGTTACTTGCGACTCTACACTCTCTTGGATATGTATCCAAACACAACCATAGCTACAGCCTAGGGTTTAGATGCTATGAACTGTCTAAGCCGATTGAACAAAAAAACGAAGCTATCCGACAACATTTTGTTCCATTGCTGAAAAAAATGGCCCAAATGACTAACAACACAGCTTACCTCGCTGTACAAAGTGGCGCTAAAGAGTACTTGTATATCGATGCTATAGAGCAGGATAACCCTCTTACTATCCGTAGCCCGAGAGGGAAACGAGAAGGACTCACAACATCTGCGATCGGCAAAGTTTTTCTTAGTTTTGATGATGAGCTTCGTCGAACATTACGCCTTGAAAACCAAATATCCCCCACGTTAGAAACTGAACTTAATCAGGTTGTATTATCAGGTTACGCACTCGATTTAGAAGAGGCAGAGCCAAACCTCAATTGCTTAGCGATCCCCCTTTACTTGGATGGTAAAGTCGTTGCTGTTGCAGGTGTTAGCGGTGCTGCCTCCGAACTGACGGTCACTAGGCTAAAACACTTTGCAAGAATCTTTCTCAAATTTTAAGATTTGACAATGTCGAATCCTAGGCCATTTTTATACTGTTTTGATTACATGCTTATACGTCGCCTCTAATATGGTCGTTGTTCAACTCAACAACGTAGGAGAAGCGATGTCTACTGTATTAATCACTGGCGCTAACCGTGGCTTAGGCTTGCAATTTGTCCGCCACTACCTTGGAAAAGGTTGGCAAGTTATCGCAACTTGTCGTTCACCAGAAAATGCTAAGCAGCTCAATGAACTAGTAACCCAATCCAATCAACTTCAACTGATGGCTCTAGACGTCACTAACCAACAAGATATCGATCAGTTAGCCACTCAATTAGCGGATCGTCCGCTCGATCATTTAGTTCTTAATGCAGGTGTATTAGGCGAAGAGTGTGCAAAGCTTGGCGAAATGACCCAGAAAAAATGGCTAGAAGTACTAAACATAAATACCGTCGCACCTGCCCTGCTAATTCAAGCCCTACAAGACAACGTTGCGAAAAGTCAGCACAAAACCATCGTGGGAATCTCAACCCGAGTTGCGAGTTTAAGCGATAACAGTTCAGGTAACATGTACAGTTATCGAGCATCTAAAGCAGCGCTTAATCAGGTTCTAGTATCAGCAGCACGCAATCTCGAATCACGAGGAGTAAAAACTGTCGCAGTTCATCCCGGCTGGGTAAAAACCGATATGGGCGGTGAGGACGCAACCTTTTCTGCCGAGGAAAGTGTTGCTGGTATTGTTTCGGTCGCAGAACAGCTAACACTTGAGCAATCCGGAAGCTTCCGCGTATTTGATGGCTCTACAATCGAATGGTAAATGATCTCTAAATGACGTCTCCCGGCCAAATTGAAGGCCGGGAGAATACAATAAACCAATAGGCCAAAAAGATAAAAGCACGCGCTATCGTCAGACAAGCTAGCCGTTATCGTCTATTGTGTTGTACCACCGTCAAGCGCTGAGGAAGTCAGCGATTGCAGCGGCATCATTTAGGCAATGATTTCCCGTGAAACTCACTCAATCGTCCCACTCAGGCGCTAGCCCTTCAGGGTTTACTTCGCGGCCATTTCTTTCCAGCGCATCTATCTTAGCGATCGCCTCTTCACTCAGATTAAGTTCAAGTGCTTTCAGGTTACTTGCCAAATTCTCTCGTTTAGTTGAAGACGGGATCACCGCGTAACCTTTTGACAAAGCCCAAGCAAGCGCGACTTGAGCTGGCGTGGCCTGATAGTCCTCAGCAATACCTGCAATAGTTGGGTCCCTAAGTACTTTCCCATATGCCAAGGTCATGTAAGACGTTACCTGAATATCGTTTTCCTGCATGAAGCTGACCAACTTACGATTTTGCAAATAAGGGCTAAGCTCGATTTGGTTAGTAACAATATTCTCTTTACCGACCACTTCTATCGCTTGTTGCAACAAGTCAATATTAAAGTTGGATACGCCAATATTACGGGTTAACCCTTGCGATTTAGCTTCAAGTAATGAAGCCATGTATTCGTTCAAGTTATTATTATTGCCAGGCCAATGGATCAAGGTCAAATCCACATAATCTGTATTTAGCTTTTCTAAGCTCTCTTTTAGACTTGGAATGAGTTGTTCCGTGTTCATGTTATCAACCCAGATCTTGGTCGTAATGAATAGCTCATCACGTGCAATACCGGACTGTGTCAATACTTCACCGATTTCTGCCTCATTACCGTAAATCTGTGCAGTATCAATTACGCGGTAACCCACTTCTAACGCATTACGGACTGAATCCTTAACTACTTCACCCTCTAAACGAAACGTGCCGACGCCAAATGATGGTACTTTCATCTAAATCTCCTGAATTATCGATTTTATAGTTGATTCGAAGCAAAACTTTACGCCGCAAGAAACTTTCCGTAAAGTTAACAATACTCAAATCTAATTTGAAATATATTCAACAATGAAAGCTACTCTAGATGAAATGCGCACCTTTATGGCCGTGGTCGATACGGGTTCAATCAGCTCTGCGGCTGAACTTTTATCGATGACCGTCTCGGCGGTGAGTCGATCGGTATCTCGGCTAGAAGCCAAACTCGAAACGACTTTGTTAAATCGCACAACCCGTAAGTTAGATGTTACTAACGAAGGAACGATATATCTCGATAAAGTCAGACATATTGTAGAAGCAGTAGAGAATGCCGAAGCACAACTGAAAAGCCAGAAATATAAGCCCTCTGGCCTCCTACGAATAAACGCAGCTACCCCCTTCTTACTGCACGTACTAACGCCGCACATTGCTAAATATCAGAGCTTGTATCCGGAAGTCGAAATCGATCTCAATTCCAATGAGGAAAATATTAGCCTTTTGGGAACAAAAACCGATATTGCTTTTCGTATCGGTGAGCTACAAAACTCAACCATGCGCGCGATATTTCTTGGTAAAAGTCGGATTCGAATCGTCGCGAGTCCAGAGTATTTAAGACAACATGGTACTCCAACCTCAATAGATCAGTTACTCAATCACAAGCTACTTGGATTCAACAAGCCGGAGTATCTTAAGGAATGGCCGATCATGGATGATAAGAACAAACTTCTGCGTATTATGAGTAGCCTAAGATCTGATAATGGCGAGACGCTAAGATGTTTAGCCTTACATGGTGCGGGGATAGCTTGCCTGTCTGACTTTATGACCTACTCTGACCGACAAGCTGGTCGCTTAGTGGGCGTGCTTAGTGAACACACGCATAATGTCGAACAGCCCGTTCATGCGGTGTATTACAAAAATGCCAGCACCTCACGCCGGATCAGCTCTTTTATTGACTTCATCAAGCAAGAAATCAAGGTAGAGAACCACCAGTTCCTTTAAAGACCACCGCTGTTTGTGGCAAAACACTTTTGTCTTTTTGCCGCTTTTTCTCACAACAAAAATCTCATAGTGTCCTGAATATCAGGGAGGCACCTTGCCTCCTAGTACTCACAGTAATAGTCAGGCTTCATAATGCATAAAGATTTAAGTAACAGATTCACCATCGGGGTTGAGCTCCCCCTAGATAATGACTGGACCCAAGAAGGCCAGAAAAAACGCCTGCTCCAACGAAAACCGTTCGGCGTACCAGACATGAGTGCACATAAACAGCGTATTATGTTAGCCGATAAGTTAGGCTTTAACGTAGCGTGGGTGAGAGATGTCCCGTTGTACGACCCTAACTTTGGAGACGCGGCACAAATTTATGAACCGTTCAGTTATCTTGGCTATCTCTCTGCGTGCACCGACAACATTCTACTAGGGACAGCAGCGATAGTATTACCGTTAAGACAACCTTGGCTAGTGAAAAAAGCCGCTGCGACCATCAACGAGTTAAGTGGTGACCGCCTGATACTCGGTGTGGCTAGTGGAGACCGCCCTAGTGAATATCCCGTTTTTAATGCCAACTTTGACAGCCGTGGCTCAGCTTTTCGAGAAAGTGTAGAGATTTTGAAAGATACGCAAAATGATAAGCTGGGTAACGATCTACAGTTATTACCCGAGTTTGCTGATATTCCTATCTATGTCGCAGGGTTAGCGCAGCAAAGTCCACAATGGATAGGAGAAAACCTAGACGGCTGGCTCGCCTACCCAGGCACACCTGATGATCATGAACACCGCGTTGCACTTTGGCGCTCCGTAGCGGGAAACAAACCCTACGCCAGCTTTATTCATCTTGATTTAGTCGATAACCCAAATGCACCAGTCGTTCGGCATCATTTTGGTATCCGGGCCGGAGTCAATGGCTTGAGCGATGAGCTAGAAAAAATGCAAGAAGCAGGAGTCAATCACATCGGGTTGCATTTCCGTCGTAATAGCCAACCAATTGAGAAATCAATGGAACAGATCGCTCAGTACGTGTTGCCACGCTTTAACTAAGATCAAATAAAAATATGTGCCACCTTACTAAGGGGTGGCACGCTAGGCTTGGCACTTGGAAAAACAAAAGCTGCAATAACGACAAAACTCTTTTGTTAAAACAACAATAATAGAGTTATTTTAAAGTAAGTCTTGGTTGAATAAAGTCGATGAACGCGGAAATACGTTTAGAGACTGAAGAAGATTTGTAGAAGACAGCATTGACCTGTTCTCGTCCAGTATTTGTGATTTTTTCCGATTCAAACAATGCCACTAACCGTCCAGAATCAAGATCATCTTTCACCATAAAGCCAGATAAACATGCAATGCCGTTCCCTGCCAACACTAACTGTCTAACCGTTTCACCACTGCTGGATAGGATATCAGGCTCTATCATCTCAAACCCTCGTAATGGCCACTGATTTAACACTTTAGCGCCAGAAAAACCGATCAAGTTATGACTGCGCAAATCGCTCACCGCTTCAGGGAAACCTCGTTTAGATAAATAACCAGGCGTGGCAACGATAAATAGTGGGCTTGTTCCTAAAGGTTTAGCATGCAGTGTTGAATCCGATAATCGTCCAATACGTATCGCCACATCGGTTCTTTTTTCCAATAGATCCACAAAACCCTCATTAGAGGTAAGATCGAGTTGAATATCAGGATAAGCCTCTTTAAATGGCTGAATTAACGGCACGAGTTGATGTAAAACAAATGGGCTAGCGGCATCAACTCTTAAGCGCCCCTTGGGTAATTCACCTCGTGTGATGATCTCTTCTTCAGCTTGCTGTATTTGTAGTAAACCTAAGCGAACCGCTTCAACAAACTGATGCCCTTCCTCAGTAACTTCCACTCTGCGCGTCGTGCGATTCAGCAAGGTTACCCCCAGCTGTGATTCAACTTTACTAACCGCACGAGATACCCTAGCGACTTGAATACCTAGTGCATCAGCAGCGGAAGAAAATCCACCACTATCCACAACTGCCATAAGAATCTCTAATTCATCTGATCGGGTTAACATTTCATCCCCTTTCTTAACTGCGCACTTTCATCATTTATAACAAAAGTATTTTGTAATAAACACCATTTTTCGCAACGAATAACTCTTTAATAATACACGACATGGAAACGGGCTATTCGTTTATCCATTCATATTCAATGATTATAAGAGAGAGTTGTTATGCCTTTAGCTTTACTTGCATTGACGCTTAGCGCCTTTGCTATTGGAACCACGGAGTTTGTAATTGTCGGTCTGATACCGACTATGGCCTCCGACCTCAACGTATCATTACCTTCAGCGGGTCTTTTAGTTAGCCTGTACGCACTTGGTGTTGCGGTTGGTGCTCCCGTTTTAACAGCGCTGACTGGTAACTGGAAAAGAAAGTACGTTCTGCTTTCTGTTATGGCACTGTTTGTTCTTGGCAATCTGTTAGCCTGGCAAGCACCTGGATACAACACACTAGTTACAGCAAGGATACTGACCGGGCTTGCACACGGTGTGTTCTTTTCGATCGGCTCGACTATCGCAACTGGCCTAGTGTCAAAAGAAAAAGCCGCTAGCGCAATTGCTATTATGTTTACCGGTCTCACCGTAGCTCTAGTGACGGGCGTGCCACTTGGCACCTGGATTGGCCAGACATTTGGTTGGCAGGCAACCTTCCTAATCGTCGCGATCCTTGGAATCATCGCACTGATAGGAAGCGCTCTGCTAGTGCCGAGTAATCTGAAACAACCACCAGCAACCAAGCTGTCATCGCAAGTGAAAGTCTTGACTCAGCCTCGTCTACTTTTGGTGTACGCAATCACCGCGCTAGGTTACGGTGGTACGTTCACAGCCTTCACTTACTTGGCTCCTATTTTGGAAGAAGTATCGGGGTTTGGCTCTAGCGCTATCAGCCTAATTATGTTGGTTTATGGTGTATCAGTCGCATTCGGCAACATCTGGGGCGGAAAGATGGCCGACTCTATGGGGCCAATCAAAGCTCTGACAGCGATTTTCTCGGGCCTAATTGTGGTATTGCTCGTGTTTAGTGTCACAGCATTTAATCCAATTTCTGCAGTAGTGACCATTCTTGTCTGGGGTGCCTTTGCCTTTGGTAACGTTCCAGGACTTCAAGTTTATGTTGTCAAACTAGCAGAGAAATATTCACCTGATGCAGTCGACGTCGCTTCTGGTCTCAACATTGCTGCATTTAACGTAGGTATTGCACTGGGTTCTTGGGGCGGTGGCCTTATCGTGGCCAATGCTGGGCTGATGCACACACCTTGGATTGGCGCGATCGTAGTATTAGGTGCTCTACTACTAACCCGTTTCAGCGGAATGCTAGACAAGCGTGGAGAGCAGCACGCAACGGCACACTGATTCACGTTCCGAATCGATAAAAATCACTTAAGTTAGCCCGGCATTACGTCGGGCTTTCAATACAGAGTTTAAATACACCATTGACTGAGGTAGAAAGTTTATTCTACCCTTAGGTAAAACAAACGTTCTACCTGGTATGTCAAATAGTGAAAGAAAAAATCGCAGCAAGCCTAGAAAAAGCATTCAGTCAGTATGGCTTCGCCGAGCCGAGCGTACCCCAACTCAAAAACGCCTGCGAAGTCAGCCTGAGAACCCTGTACAAATACTACCCCTCCAAGGAAGCGATGATTGTTGCAGCTCTCGAGCATCGCCATCAAAGGTATTTGAGTTTTTTGCTCGAAGACGCCCCTGCCAATGGAACACCGGCTGTATTACACCTATTCACTCGCCTCGAGGATTGGATGAAGGAGTTTGCACCGAATGGCTGCATGTCCATCAATGCATTAGCAGCCTATCCAGAAAATCTATCGATTAATCAAGCAGTAAAACAACACAAATTGGCGGTCCGTCAGCTTATGCTCCAACTAAGTCAGCGAGAAGACCTCGCAACCACACTCTTCTTGTTACATGAAGGTTTATCCAACGCATGGCCGGTTCTCGGTCACGCTGCCTTTGCATCCGCTGAACACACTCTGCTAGAACTAATGAAGGAGAACAATCAATGACCACAATCCCGAAAGTAATGAAAGGCGTCCAACTTATCGGTCATGGTGGGCCAGATATGCTTCGTTACCGCGATGATATACCTGTGCCAGTCCCCTCGCCTGATGATGTATTGATCCAAGTTGCCGCCGCCGGAGTCAATAACACCGACATCAATACCCGAACAGCATGGTATTCTAAAAACGACGCCAATAGCATGGATGCAAGTTGGTCAGGAGACGCGCTATCTCTCCCTCGAATCCAAGGTGCCGATGTATGCGGTACCATCGTCGCTGTTGGTGAGAATATCTGCCCATCACGAGTCGGCCAGCGTGTGCTTATCGAACCATGTATTACGCGCTTCAACAGTCAAGCACTTAGCTCGCCTTGGTACTTCGGTTCAGAATGTGATGGTGGCTTTGCTCAGTTCACTGTTGTTGACAGTGAACATGCATATGCAGTGAATAGTAGTTTATCGGATATCGACTTGGCCTCCTTCCCTTGTTCTTATTCAACTGCCGAGAACATGCTTGTCCGCTCTAATGTCACAGCGAGCGATACCGTACTGATTTCAGGGGCATCCGGTGGTGTTGGCTCTGCCGCAATCCAACTGGCGAAGGCGCGTGGAGCATACGTCATTGCTATCGCCAGCCCAGAAAAGAAAGAACAGATCACGGCATTAGGAGCAAACCAAGTTATCCCTCGCGATGCAAATTTGCCGGCGACTCTCGGAGAAAACAGCGTTGACGTAGTGATTGATCTGGTCGCAGGAGAGCAGTGGCCACAATTTCTTCAGGTACTAAAACCAGGATCAAGATACGCTGTTTCCGGCGCCATAGGCGGTCCAATTGTCGAGCTGGATGTAAGAACTCTTTACCTTAAAGACCTAGCGTTATTTGGTTGTACCGTTTTGGCACCAGAAGTATTCGGTAACTTGGTTCGCTATATCGAACAGAACGCAATTCGCCCCTTAGTCGCGGAGTCATTTCCCTTAAACCAGATAGGTCAAGCGCAAGAAGTATTTTCACGCAAGCAACATACTGGGAAACTGGTTTTGGAAATCACATAGCTTTTCGATTAACAGCGGCCTATACAAGTCGTTGTAATTTGAGAACACTTTAAGCATCCTAAAAAGTTCTCAATACTTAGAAGATCGCTACGGTTGGCTTAGCTTGTTATCCCTTTTCATCACGCTAAGCCAGCTTGTAAAAATATGTGTTTGTTTCTGAGTTATAAATGTTTAATACCAACATTATCTTACTTCTGGCGTTCATGAACAGAACCGAGATCTGAACGACTTCGGTGTTAAACCTACGATCCTATTAAATATTTTCCTGAACGCGCTCACATCTTGGTAACCCACTCTAAATGATATTGCGTCAAATGTTAGGGTTGTCGACTCAAGTAAATCACAAGCTTTTTGTACTCTTAAGCTTTGTATATATTGGTTAACATTGAAACCTGTCGCCTTTTTAAAGCGTCGCTGCAATGTCCTTTCTGTTAAACAACTCAACTCTGCAAGCTCTTTATTGCTCAGTTTTCCTTGATAATGATCGTTTATATAGTGCTGTAGTTGAACAATTACCTCATCACCATGTTGGAAGTTTGGGGTAAACTGTTGATAAAAGCGTTGCTCTCTCGGACCAGTATCAATAACCAACATTTTGCCTAACAGGCGCATTACTGCCGGTGACGCAAATAAGGAAACCAATTCCAAGCCTAAATCCACCCATGACATCATACCCCCAGCCGTAATGATCGTTCCTTCGTTAATAAGGATGGCTTCTTGTCTTACGTGGATATCGGGAAACTGACTCGCTAATGAAGGAGCCAAGCCCCAGTGTGTTGTACAAGACTTATTGGTCAACAACTGGGTTTGAGCAAGAATAAAAGTACCAGCGCAGGCGGAGGCTAAAATCGCACCTTTACTATATTGGACATTTAACCAGTCGAGTAGCTCTGGCTCTGGTTCTAAGTAATATTGACCAGTGCCGCTAGGCGGAATCATTACCGCTGTTTTCACATCGAAGTGCGTGTTTGACCAGTGATCCAATATCTCTACTTCAAAGTGCACATCAACGCCCAATTTAGCCGCCGCACGGTTTGCCATCTCGAAGAGTTCGCTTAAACCATATACGGAGGCTTGCGAGCTATCTGGGTAATTAACGAGTGCTATTTTCATTTATCTTCAAGTGTCGCTTTTTGACTCTTTTGTGTCATTTTAGACTCTAAAGAAGGTAGCTAAAAGTCTTTATATTATTCGTACCGCAATGATCCTGAATAAAAGGAAAAGAAAATGACTCAAAAAGCCCTACTTGTAATTGATTTGCAAAACGACTATTTCCCAGAAGGAAAGTTTCCTTTATGGAATACAGAATCAACTTTAGACAATGTTAAGAGAGCAATAACTAAAGCCAATGAGCAAAACATTCCTGTGATTCATATTCAGCATATTGCCGATCCTGCCATGGGTATTGCCCCGTTCTTCAATGAAGGCAGCGACGGTGCCAATATTCACCCAGAAGTTCTTGCTTTAGCGCCGAATTCCGAAATCGTGGTAAAGCACTTCGCAGATAGCTTTGAAGGAACACGTTTAGAAGAAGTATTGGCAAGCAAAAATGTAACGGAGTTACTTGTATGCGGAATGATGACACAAAACTGCGTGACACATACTGCTATCTCAAAATCTGCGGACAAGTATGATGTTTCGATCTTAATGGATAGCTGTACCACGGTCGATGAAATGATTCACAACATTGCACTTCACGCTGTCTCAACGAGAGTTCCCCTCGTAACTATTGAAGATAAGCTGTAATACACGTAAAACCTTTCGCTCACACAATGCGGGCGAAAGGTCACACATATATGCACTTTCATTGATATTTGCTTACTTTGTGTTAAACATTGGTTTCCAAACAGTTACAAGGAAACGTTTATGAAATGGATAGTCGTATTGTTTATTAGCTTATTTTCAGTTTTCAGCCATGCGAAAGAGTGGAAACAAATTCGCTTCACTGTTGAAGGGGCTTACCCTCCATTTAGCTGGACGACAAAAGAGGGAAAGCTAGAAGGGTTTGAAGTCGACCTCGCTAACGCGTTATGCAAAGAGTTAGAAGTAAAGTGCGTTATCTCAAAAATGGATTGGGATGGCATCATCCCTTCTCTCCTTAGTCGCAAGAACGATGCGATTATTGCTGCAATGACAATCACAGAAGAACGAGAAAAGAAAGTCGATTTCACCGTCCCTTATGCAAAAGTACCGACTCGTTTTGTAATGAAAAATGATAGAGAAATCAACATGGATGACGGCAGCCTAAATCGTTTATCTATTGGAGTTCAAAGAGCCACAATTGGTGATAAGTACCTTTCGGCCTTGTATCCAGATATTGATATTCGTCGTTATGGTACGTTCGATGAGGCATTTACCGATCTACTCAATGGACGGTTAGATGCTGTATTTGGCGGCTCAATCGGTTTAAGTGCTGGTTTTCTTGAAACTGCACAAGGTCAAGGCTATCACTTTACTGGACCAGCGTTTACTGAGGAAAAGTGGTTCGGCCGTGGCATTGGCGTAGCAGTGAGAAAACAAGACAAAGAATTAAAAGCATTACTCGATAGCGGAATACAAAAATTGATCCAGAGCGGTAAGCATAAAACCATCGCCAGCAAGTATTTCTCCTATAGTATTTACGAGTAACCTCTTTATCTTTTTATAGCCTGCGCGGTATAGGAAACTTCCCTTTCCCTATATGGCGACAAAAACGGAGCCCTCGAGCAGTCGCCCGAGGGTTATTTTTATAAAAAAGCCCACGTATATAAGTAACCCGCTCCCATGGCCATCGTTAAGATAACGATTAGGAAGGCAGCGATCATTTGGTTCTTAAAAATTGATTTCAACAAAATCACTTCTGTAAGACTTGCGCCAGCACTACCAATAATAAGCGCCATAACAGATCCAAGAGCCATACCTTTTTGTACTAGTGCCGCGCTAAGTGGAATGACCGCCTCTGCACGGATGTACAATGGAATACCAATGATTGCTGCGACCGGAATCGCGTACCACTTCGCTTCACCAGCGAACTCCGCAATGAACTCCGTCGGGATGAAGCCATAGATAAATGAACCAATCGCAATGCCCATCATGAGATAATGGAACACTTGCTTAAAGTCTTTCCAAGTTGATTGCCAAATACGTACCCAGCGGCTAGGTTCTTTCTCTTCCACGACTGTCGCTGTTGCACTACCGTCTGATGAGCAGCAAGACACTTCCACTTTAGGTTCAGGTTTTGGTGCATCACCACAGCAAGATGTTTTCGCCGCAACTGGCGTAGGTTCATTGCAGGCGCTGGTACCACAGATTGATGCTGGTCTCGCTTCTTCTTTTTTCTTGCTTGAATCGCCACAAGAAGTACCGCACGAAGAAGAACCTACCGCTTGATATGCTTCTGGTTTGACGTAACGTTCAAACCCTAGTTTTTCAAGTACATAGCCTGCTACCACTGATACTGACATCGCGATAGCAAAGTAAAATACCGCAACTTTCCAACCAAAAGTCACCACAAACAAGCCAATAATCACTGGGTTAAGCAACGGGCTTGCAAATAGGAACACCATCATAGGTCCAAAACCTGCTCTTGCACGCAACAAGCCTTTTAAGAAAGGAATGGTCGAACACGAACAGAAAGGCGTAATCGAACCTAGCAACGCAGCAATGAAGTAACCTTTACCCTTTTTCGAGCTGAGAATAGATTGAATTTTTTCTGGCGTTAGAAAATCTTGCAACACACCGACAATGTAGCTAATTGCCAGAAATAAGATGATAAGTTCGGTTGCTAGAAACGCAAACATATCCAGCGCTTCTTTAGCCATAGTTATAATTTCTGTATTCACATTTACTCTCCTAGTCATTTTTCGCTAACGAGCTTACCTGATAGATAAGCCTTTATTTCGATATTTCTGGAATTATAGAATCACAAAACAAAAAATCAACAGAATATTTCCATAAAAATGGAATAATAAAACTAGTCATTACTTATCATAAAGTTACATGTCGTTAGCTATGCAGACTGGTTGTCGGTGATAATTTCAGAGCATCTCGATTCCTTTTTATCAAACATAACCTAAAATTATCAAAATAAGAAAAAACCATAATTATTGCAGCAGCACCCTCTGAGTTAGTATGACTTTCGACCATTCTTAATAATAAGGAAAACCTATGAGAGCGATAACTTACCAACGAGATAACGATACTTTCTCTTTATCCGAATTACCTACACCAAAACTAGAAACCCAATTTGATGTATTGGTTAAAGTTAACGCTGTTGGTTTGAACCCTGTCGATGCAAAAATTCATTATTGGTCAGACATGGTCACTAACATGGATAACAATTTTGTTGGCGGGTTAGACGTATCAGGAGAAATAGTCTCTGTAGGCGATGCGGTCGTTGATTGGAAGGTTGGCGATAAAGTGTTGTATCACGGAAACATGAGACGCCATCACGGTGGATTCGCTGAATTTGCTATCCATGATTCAAGAACGCTCATAAAGCACCCTCAGGTTCCGGTTGAAGTGGCAGCATCTACACCTTGCGCAGCCTGGACCGCATATCGCGCTTTGGTAGACAAGCTCGATATTTCAAATCGAAGCAGCATTTTTATCGCCGGAGGTGCTGGCGGCGTTGGAAGCTTTGCTATTCAGTTAGCAAAGACATTTGGTGTTGAACAGATCATTGCTACTAGTTCAGAAGCTAATCACGCATATTTGTCCTCGTTAGGAGCAACCCATACGATTGATTATCATCATGAAGATGTAGTTCAGCGAGTAATGGACATTACCGGAAATCATGGCGTTGAGGTTGCACTCGATTGTGTAGGCGGTGATAACGATCGAATTGCAGCCTCGGTGTTAACCTTTGAGGGCGAAATGGTGGAGCTCGTCAAGACTGTCGACCCTTCTCAATATCCAGATGCCTTCTTAAAAGGCTTGGGCTTCCACCAAATAAGTTTGGGCTCTGGTCATGTCTTTGGCGAGAGAGGGTTTGCAAGTATCGTTAATGCCGGAAAGGAAGTGTCTGAGCTATTAGAAAATGGAGAATTGGAAGTACCGAAACTGAAGATCATCGGCTTAGAGGATGTAGGTAACGCACTCTTGGACATGCGAAATCAGAGAACAGTTGGAAAGATTGTCGTTAATCTGAACCAAAAATAATTAATAAAGATCTCGAGGCAAACTGGCAAAGTAATGAGCAAGTTAAAGCATCTTGTTACTTTGCCAGATATGAAAGACCTTTATTTTGTCTATAACGATGAATGAAAAACAAAACCTCTTGCCATACTTCCCTGCGCTTCACCAAAATTAGGCGTTTTCGAGAGTGTCTCTCCAAGTCGCTAGCAATTTAATATGACGTGGTTCAATCCCACAGCAACCACCAATAATGCTTGCTCCCTGCGCATGCCACTTTTTAGCATACTCAAGATATTCAGTCGGAGAGAAATGACGAACTTCCTGAATGGTCTCGTTGGCTTGGTGCGCTTGCTTTATCGGAGCAAAGCTATTTGCGAAAATACCTATCGTCAATTCTCTACCTGACTCACTCAATACTGCTTGTGTATCTATGATCGCTTGCTCGACAACTTCAGGAATAGAGCAATTGAAAAAGATACCTGAAACATTTGTTTTCAACAGCGTATTAACCGCGACTTTAAGAGATTCCCCTGAGCGAAGGCGAGGCAAAGAGTTAGGCTCATCCATTAAGGTGAAAGCAAGATAATTGGGCTTATCTGTTTTGGCTAAAATTATTGATAGAACTTCAACTTCAGCGAGGCTAGACACGGTCTCAGCTAACCAAATATCAACATATTGATCTTGAGCTTCAAATAACTCAGAAGCCACTTCCAGTGCCCTTTTCGGCTCGAATAATTCAGGCCTGTAAGACCCCATTACAGGAGGAAGAGAACCCGCAACGAGCACTCTACCGTTAGAGCTGGTGACTACATCTCTGGCAATTTTAGCTGCAGATTTTGCTAAGTCAGTCCCCCGTTTTGCATAGAGTTCCTCGCCTAAGTGAAATGGGACACATGCATAACTGTTGACAGTGATAATCTCAGCGCCAGCGTCTATGAAATTCTCATGGGCCATTTTTACATGTTGTGGTGATTCAATTAGCGCTTGTGCACTCCAAAGCGGCTGAGAAAAAGGGGCGCCAATACGTTTCAACTCTCGCCCCATGCCACCATCTAAAATTGTTACTTTCTTCATTTAGACATCCATACCGCCAAACATCCATAAGCTCTATTCAAACACAATTTTTATCAATTCAAAATGAAATTGTTATGTTTAAAGTGAACAAAGACTTAATGGCTGATTAAACACTTTAGTATTTACCAGACCTTTCATTCGGACCAAGCTAATGTTATCGCCATTAACTTCGAGTAAAAAGCCCATTATCTATGTCTCTCGGCGAGGCGAACGTTACGAGCCACAATAGTGCATGAAGTGATTGAGGGACTCGCCCTCAATCAAATTTTCTTTTTATTATAAGACTTTAGATAAAAACTTCTGCAATCTAGGGTTGGTGGGGTTATCAAAAAATCGCTCAGGAGAGTCAGAAACCAAAAGCTCACCATCTTCCATAAACAACACCCTATCAGCGACCTCTTTTGCGAAACCCATTTCATGAGTAACCACGACCATCGTCATTCCGTCCTTGGCCAAATCTTTCATCACATCAAGAACTTCTCCAACCATTTCAGGATCTAGTGCTGATGTGGGTTCATCAAACAACATAATGTTGGGCTTCATTGCTAACGCACGAGCGATTGCGACGCGCTGCTGCTGCCCACCTGATAAATGATTAGGATAATTATCCATTCTCTCCGATAGACCGACTTTATAAAGCAAATCTTTTGCTTCTTTCTTCACCGATTCAGGGTCACGTTTAGAAACCTTTAAAGGTGCCAACATGACGTTCTCTATCGCCGTTTTATGTGGAAAAAGGTTGAAGCCTTGAAATACCATGCCCACATCAGCGCGTAGTTTATTGATATCCGTAGATTTGTGGTACATATCGATACCATCTACGATAATAGACCCACTATTTATTGTCTCTAATTGATTGATCGTCCGTAAGAATGTTGACTTACCAGAACCTGACGGTCCTACGATGACAATCACTTCCCCTTTTTCTACATTTACCGATACGTCCTTGAGCGCATGGCAGCCATTAGGGTAAATTTTATTAATTGTTTTTGCTGAAATAATGTATTCCATTAATGACTCCACCATTAATCACTTGCTGCCAATTTCTTTTCTAACGTTTGTATTGCCCAAGATAAGGTACTAGTCAGAAGCAAATAAAGGGCCGCTACGGTAAACCAAACTTCAAATGGGGCAAAACTACCACTTACGACTTCCCTGCCCGCTTTTGTCAGATCAGTAATCGAAATCACGGAGACAAGTGAGGAATCTTTTATCAGGTTGATAAACTGCCCGGCTAAGGGAGGTAATGTCTGCTTAAACGCTTGAGGTAAAATGACATAAATCATCGCTTTGGGATAATTCATTCCTAGTGAACGCGCCGCTTCCATTTGTCCTCTTGGGATTGACTGGATTCCTGACCGCACAATTTCTGCGACGTAAGCGGCGGTAAACACGGAGAGCGCTATCACTCCCGCAGTAAAACGCTCAAGGTCAAGCACAGTACCAATAAAGAAGTAAACGATAAAAATCTGTACTAAAAGAGGCGTTCCACGAATGACCTCGACATACACAAGCGCCAGCTTTTTTAATGCCAGATTGCTGGATATACGCATTAGTCCGACAACTAAGCCCAACGCTAGAGCAATGATAAGTGACCAGAGTGAGATTTTAATGGTCGTCACAACACCATCTAAAATTGGGCCAGAGCGCCACTCTTTTATAGTTGCTAAGGTATCTCCTTCAAAAATAAGATCACCTTCATAGACGTCGACAGACTTATATTGGCTTAGTTCAAGAACAATATCACCATGAATACTTTCCAGAGCCAGTTGGTTATTCTCGTCGAGAATGATGTTCCCATCGACAGGCGCGGTAATGGATGAAGCAGCGTTAGTGGCAATATAAGGAAGGACACGCTCCCAATTCCAGCTGTAATCGATTCGCTTACCTGACAGATAGACAAGACCGCAAATTGATAGCAAAACAAGAACAAAAACAGCGTTCCACAATAGGGATTTAAAGTTATTTTGCATGTGATTCCGAGAATGACTTTGATTAAAGTTGGTTGGGTATTTGAATAAAGAAAAGCGTTAGCTTCACAGCACGAACCGTTTGGTTGGCGATGAACCGAGCCAGAAGCTAACCGCTCCTCTACAATAACAAAATGATTACTTAACTTGCTTTAACCATTTATCGTCGTTAAACCACTTATCGTAAATGCGATCGTAAGTTCCATCGCCCTTAATTTGACGTAAATAGTTGTTTAAGAAGTTAAGCGTATCTGGATTTCCTTGCGGCACAGCCCAACCCAAAGGCTCGTAAGTAAACGGTTTAGCCAAGTGCATTAACTGCCCTTTGTTTTCCGCCACATAAATAGAGTTGTAAGGAAAGTCATAAACAAACGCATCTACCTTTCCGTTGGCAACCTCAAGTACCGCTTCAGACTGGGTTTCGTATAGATTTATCTTAGCTTTCGGAAGGTATCGTTTTACCGCTTGCTCACCCGTTGTCCCAAGCTTAGTTGCAACAACATATTCTGGACTATTGAGATCACGGTAACTAGACACTTTACCTTCATGTTTGAGATCTACGAGAATGGATTGGCCAATAACCACATAGGGATCAGCGAAATTCACCTGAGTATTTCGCATAGGTGTGATCGTCATCCCGCCCATAATCATGTGACACTTACCAGTCAACAGTGTTGGGATAATGCCATCCCATGAAGTGTTCACCGGCACAAACTTAACATCCATGGCACGCGCCATTTGTTTACCCAAATCGATATCAAACCCGATGTACTGCCCATTTTTTGCTGTCATTTCAAAAGGCATATACCCAGAATCAAAGCAGACTTTTAGCTCCCCTGTACTTTTGATGTCGTCTAAAATTGGGTCTGCATTAACCGTCGTCGAAACAGCTAACCCCAGTGCAGCAAAACACAATAACTTTTTCATGGATATTCCTTTATCATTTGTTGTAAAGTTTTTTTATACACGACAATAGAATAAAAAACCACAAATAATGACTTTTTAATCACTAGAATTTGTAGAATCGTCACTAAGACGGAAGATCTGAATGAAAATCTATACCAAGGCATTGCAATTGAATTGCATGCATTAAGTGATTAAGTTGTAGGCAGGTCACTATAACGACAACAAACATACGCTTTGACTGAATAGTCAGCGTTTCCGAAAGTGGTTTAATTATTAACGAAACCATACAGATATTCGCTTTTTCACATTGACCGTAATGTCAAAAGTGCTTGAGTTTTATTGTTGACAATTCTTCCATAGTCAATGGTCACAAATGTGATGTACAGCACATTTCTATAATGGCACTATCACCTTTGTCGAGAGATATTAACAAGGATTCGTTGGACATCTTGACTTTGTAATACAAATAAAAAGGTGACTATATGAAAAAACTAATGACGCTCTCATCACTATTATTATTCAGTTTATCTGCTACTGCTGGTATTCATGTCGAACACTCTACAAACAAAGTTGTTCTCAATGACTTTACGACAAAAGATGCCGCTTATAGCTCTGCGTTTGATCTTGTCGATGAATACCAAACGCTATCAAAACATGAACTTAGAAATCGTCTAAACATCATTGGAAGCGGTTTCCCTCGTGATATTGCAATCGATGATAGTAAGGTGAGAGTTGAAGAATACGCACTTAACCGTGATGAAGTTAAATATCGTGCAATCATAAACTTCGATTATCACTTCAGAACAAGTGACGGCGGTAAAAACTAAAAAATCATCTGCACCTTTACTTTCTTAGAGCCCTTCCTATTTTAAGAAAGTAAAGGTGTCTAATCACATTGAAACGACGGCTTTTCATAAATCGCTCTCTCCTTACATAAACAGTATCAATCCCTACCTCTATCGTTTACATAAAAATAATTTTTCCAATCTTCATTGAGATACATTTCGTCGTTTGGCGCTTTATCATTCACTTGGTTCGCCATATGGATTCCACATCACTTAAATGAAAAAGACCCTTGAAATTGAGTTCACTTTTTTATGAAGATTAACTCAACCTAAGATTGACAATTGTCGTTATATTTTTCTCGTTTATAGCAATATATAAAAAACTCTTTTTGTTTTAATTAACCATAAGACGTAAAAATAAAAAAAGGCAACAAGATACTTCTTGTTGCCAAAGAAAAAAATCATCATTAAAAAAATATGAAAATGAAAACTAGCAGTGGACTAGCTAACAAAACAATTATATCCAAAACACTTTAACAAGTAACGATCAATATAATCCATTATATATGGATTAAAATCAGCACTTATAAAATTACACCGATAAATAAAAAAGCCTGAAAATAGTTTCAGGCTTTTTATATTTATTAATTTTTTAGAATGAATATCTCGCAGCTATTGCAAGAATATCGTCTTCATTGTCTACATCTGTAATTCTGTATTCTGCTAGTGCTTTAAAATTAGAAGTCAAATCGTACTCTGCACCTAGTGAGTAGTAATCGACGACGTCTTCATCATCACGCTCTAGATTGTTATAGCCAACAAGTGCCCAAAGCTTATCTGTTATTTCATAAGTGGCAACTGCTTCAATACCGGTGTAATCAATATTACTTTCAGAACCATCTTTAGCCCAGTTTTCACCATCACTGTATAAAACAGAGGCATAAAACTTGTCGTATTCAAATGCAATAGCACCCGTTAGCAGCTCTGCATCTTCTGCACCCGATTGCCCTTCACCTTCGTTGTAACCAAGCGCAACTTTGAAGCCATATGGCAACTTGTAGTCCGCCGCCGCACCATAAGAGGCTGCATCTGTTGACACTTCATCGTTTTCAGCCTGATAGCTAACATGAATATTCAAACCTTCATAGCTTGTCGTTAGCTTAAATACTGAATCGGAGCGACCGGTACCATATAGATCCGCACTTACGCCAGCAGCTTCATTACCAAACTCCGGGAAAATATCCGTGTAGTCAGATACTAAAGTGACCGCACCGTATTGACGTCCATAACTTACTGTTCCGTAATCTGCACCAACTCCTACATAGCCTTTTCGGATATCAAATTCATCATCTTCAATCCCATCAGCATCTCTGCGATTAGACTTAAATTCCAACTCATATAAGCCGAAGGCATAAAGATCTTCATTTATTTTAGACTCACCTGCAAGTCCTACACGAATGTAGCTATTATCTCCGTCTGCATTTTTATCATCAGAGAAATAATACATCCCTTGCGCTCGGCCATGAATATTTAATACTGATTCTTGATCTTCATAAACTACGGCTGAATTTGCAGCACTTGCAGAAAAAAGTGCAGCGATTGCGATCGACGTTCTTGTCATTTTCATTTAATTACCACTACTTGTGTTGTTTGAATCGAGTGAAATTATGAACAGTGGCAATTATTTTTAAAGTGCAAATTCAACCATATTCTATGGATAAATATAAACAAGCCCTCAATCTAAAACATTATGTCCTAGTACTCATATTAGTTGAGATAATCCATCCAAACAGGAGGCGTCCCTATTATTTTTTGAACAGTATCAATGAACAGTTTGGCTAATGGTTGTTGATTTCGGTGAGTATACATTGCATATATTTCCCCTATTGCGGGAAGATTATAATCAGGAAGCAACTGTACAAGATCTTGTTTACTCAAACTCTCCTGAAGAAAGAACTGCCCTATTAAAGCATACCCTAGATCAGATTTTACGGCATCGAGCATTAGCTCAGTTTCATTCACGAAGTACTGCCCGTTGATATTATACGTTCTAACGTCGCTTGATGACTGGCTTGGAGCTATACGTAGCTTATCCGCCTTAAAGTTAGCATTAGAGTATATTACTGCTGGCATTTTTATAAGCTCTTCTGGAGAGCTCGGGGTTCCATACTTGTCAATAAAACTCTTCGATGCAACCAGTGCCATATTATTGCTTGCCAACTTACGTACTATCATGTTGGACTCTCGGATTGGTCCGATACGAAACACAACATCAAAACCTTCGTGGATAACATCGACTCGATTATCATCGAGCAGCAGCTCTACAGTAATGTTTGGGTACTGTTTTATAAACTCTTTAACTGCCTGATTTAAGTATGCTCTGCCAAAGAAAGTGGAGCTTGATATTTTCAGATTACCTTTCGGTTCATCCTGAAATGTAGCAGCAATACTACGAGTTTCAGTTAGAACCTCTCTTACTTTCTTAGCTTGCGCCACCATCTCAACACCAGCATTAGTCAGGGATAGCGAACGCGTGGAACGGTTTAACAGCCGTAAGCCCAATTCATCCTCTAGCTTTTTGATCTGTTTTGACAAAGCTGAACGATCTATATGATTTCTGTCAGCAGCCTTAGCAAAAGTTCCGTATTCAGAGACATCCAGTAGTAATTCAAGTTGGCTTGCGAGATCCACTGCACAATTCCTTATTTAGTTTTTATTCTTTATGTGATGGGAAATGGATTTTACAAAATTAATTTCAATTTTTTATGGTTCAAATTGCATCAGTGAATTGCAAATAATGCACGAATTAAAAAAGCTTTAATTTTCGTCGCTATCTTTAGCTTCTGTTTAGTTATTCCTATCTATTATGGCTTATTACATTTAACAATACTCCACGTCTTGAAAACCCTAAACTGACCTTTTTCAAACCAAAAAGCGAGCATTTTGACCAATATTTAATCGTGCATTTTTATCACTACTCTATGTTCGCTGAGGGCCTATTTACCCATAGGTACAATGAATACAATGCCGTTCCTTTTAGTATGAACAGAATCATTTAGGGCGCGACAAATGTTAAAGAAAGTTTTCGGCATTGGCCTTTTATCCGTTTTAGCTGCTTGTGCAGACGAAGAGATAACCAAACAACCTAATACTCCCTTACCTACGATAGACGTCTCCAAAGTCATCTATGAGCCCGTTCAATCGTGGTTCACCTTTACAACAAGGCTTCAAGCACCAGAGAAAGTTTCTTTAATGCCACGCGTTTCCGGAGTTATTGAAACGGTAGAGTTCAAAGACGGACAGAGTGTCAACAAAGGCGACTTACTCGTCACTCTTGATGATCGAACCTTCAAAGCTCAGGTCTCACGACTTGAAGCGCAAGTTAAGAGTGCTCGAGCTGCGCTAGAGCAAGCAGCAAACGAACAAAAGAGAGCCGCTCAACTGGTTAAGCGAAAAGCCATCTCAGCGGAACAAGCAGAGGCCCGAGATACCGCAGTAAAGCAACGCTCTGCAGAACTAATGGCCTTGCGTGCTCAGTTAGAATCCGCAAAGTTAGATCTTGAGTTTACGAAGATATATGCCCCTATTAGCGGCACTATTTCAAGAGCATTCATTACTAAAGGAAACAATGTAAACGCAAATCAAAGCGTTATATCAAACATTGTCTCTAACGATCAGGTATATGCATACTTTGATGTCGATGAGCGAACTTGGAACCGTTACTTCTCGACAATCAATGCCGACTCTAACTTACCTACTCGTCTTGAACTATCTGGACAAAATGGGCAGGTGTTTTTTGGACGCGTTGACTTTGTCGACAACTCCATCAACGAAAACACCGGTACTTTGCAGGTTCGAGCGGTATTCGATGCAACAAAATCAAACTTAAAAGTGGGATCGTTTGGCCGAGTTCAGATATCAACAACCAAACCAGTTGAACGAGTTCTCGTTCCAGAGCGTTCTATTGGCACAGATCTAGAAAACCGCTTTGTATTAACACTCAATGAAGAGAATACGTTGCAATACAGCATCGTAACCTTAGGCGAACGTTACGGAACATTTCGTGCTATCGAGAATGGCTTGAACGCCGACTCAATTATTGCGGTAAATGGCCCAGCAAAAGTTGGCCCAAATAGCAAAATCACACCAAAAAATGTCACGCTAGATATTAGCAACACCTCATTGATTATGGCTTCAAACTCAACATCGTTGCCAAATAAACGTTTAGCTCAAGACTAAGAAGACAACCGAATGAAATTTGCACACTTTTTTATTCAAAGACCCATATTTGCCTCTATGTTATCGCTATTGATATTAATAGTAGGCGCAATTTCACTTTTACAGTTGCCTGTGAGTGAATATCCAGAGGTTGTCCCTCCTACAGTAGTAGTTACAGCAAACTATCCTGGTGCGAACCCAAAAGTAATCGCAGAAACAGTTGCTACGCCTCTGGAGCAAGAAATTAATGGTACAGAAAACATGTTATATATGTTTTCACAGGCAACCAGTGACGGCAGAATGACATTGACCGTAACCTTTGCTTTAGGTACGGACTTGGACAAAGCTCAGGTTCAAATTCAAAATCGCGTCACTACAGCTTTGCCCCGATTACCAGAAGCCGTCCAACGGTTAGGAGTTGTTGCCGAAAAAGCCTCTCCTGATCTCACTATGGTTGTGCATATATATTCTCCAGATTCTAGCCGTGAAGTCAGTTATTTAGCTAACTACGCTAATTTAAACTTGAAAGATGAGATAGCTCGGCTCGGAGGCGTCGGCGATGTGCGCCTTTTCGGTGGTGACGAGTACTCAATGCGCTTGTGGTTAAATCCAGATGAGCTCGCTTCTAGAAATCTAACCGTAATGGACGTTGTGTCCGCCGTCCGATCTCAAAACCAACAGGTGGCAGCAGGCTCATTAGGTGCGCAACCAGCCGCTAATGAAAACCAATTCCAAGTTTTGTTGAACGTAAAAGGCCGCTTGGAGAATATTGATGAATTCAACGACATTGTAGTAAAAGTTGACGAAACAGGGGCTTTGACACGTCTTAAAGACGTTGCACGCGTAGAGCTAGGTCAAAACTCTTATGCACTGCGCGCCTTGTTAAATGGTAAACCAGCGGTGGCGATGCCCGTATTCCAACGCCCTGGTGCTAATGCTATTGAGCTATCTAATCAGGTTCGTTCAACCATGGACCGTTTACAAGCAGCCTTTCCAGCTGGAGTTTCATATGAAATAGCCTACGACCCGACCGTCTTTGTTCGTGGATCGATAGACGCGGTGGTTCATACTCTGCTAGAGGCAATTGTACTAGTTGTTGTTGTAGTCATTTTGTTTTTGCAAACATGGCGCGCGTCTATCATCCCTATCATTGCGGTGCCTGTTTCATTAATCGGTACGTTCGCCGTAATGCAAATGCTCGGAGTATCGATTAACACGCTTTCGTTGTTTGGACTTGTTCTCGCCATAGGCATCGTCGTCGATGACGCCATTGTCGTCGTCGAAAACGTGGAACGGAACATCCATAATGGTCTTGCACCACTAGAAGCAACGAAACAAGCAATGACCGAAGTTACCGGGCCAATTATTGCAATTGCTTTAGTATTATGTGCGGTGTTCATCCCGACGACCTTTATTACAGGGTTATCCGGTCAGTTTTATAAGCAGTTCGCACTAACAATTACGATCTCGACGATTATTTCAGCAATTAACTCGTTGACGTTATCGCCTGCTTTATCAGCACTGCTATTACAAGATAAGAACGCAAAACCCGATCGGCTAACCAAGCTATTGGATGCGGTTTTTGGTAAGTATGTTTTTGCGCCATTCAATAGAATTTTTGAGTATAGCTCGAACCAATATCAAGCTCTGGTCAAGAAGCTGATTCGTTTTAGCCTTGTTGTTGTGGTGGTATACATTGCGTTACTCGGGGGAACGGTTTCTCTATTCAAAGCGGTTCCTGGTGGATTCATTCCTCAACAAGATAAGCAGTATTTAGTTGCGATCGCCCAACTTCCAGATGCAGCAAGTTTAGATAGAACAGAGTCCGTTATTAAAGAAATGGAAAACCTCGCGCTGGCAACACCTGGCGTAGCACAAACGATTTCTTTCCCAGGCTTATCGGTTAATGGTTTTACTAACAGTCCGAATAGTGGCATCGTTTTTGTTACGCTTGAGGACTTCGATAAACGAAATGATCCAACTCTCGGAGCAAATGCGATTGTTGCATCTTTGAATAAGAGCTTTTCAATCATTGATGAAGCCTTCGTTGCGATTTTTCCACCACCACCAATCCAAGGACTTGGCTCAACTGGCGGCTTTAAGCTTCAAATCGAAGACCGTGCGAACAAGGGGTTTGATGAGCTCTTCAAGCAATTGAACTTGGTAATAAGTGAGGCATCAACAAGACCCGAGCTGATGGGATTATATTCCACATTTCGTATACAAGTGCCGCAGATGGACATCCAAATAGATCGTGAACAAGCGATGCTGCAAGGTGTTCCTCTAGAGCAGGTTTTTGATGCGCTTCAAGTTTATTTAGGATCGTTGTACGTCAATGACTTCAATATGTTTGGTAGAACATACAAAGTGAATGCCCAGGCAGACATGAACTATCGTCTCGAACCTGACCAAATACTTAACTACAAAGTAAGAAATGCTGCCGGACAAATGGTTCCTCTCGGCGCTGTACTGGAGATCATACCCACGATTGGGCCTGACCGCGTGATGCACTATAACGGCTACCCTAGTGCAGAACTAAACGGCAGTCCTGCTTTTGGTTACAGCTCTGACCAAGCCCAAACGGCTATTGAGGAAGTACTGGATCAAAACCTAGCAGAGGGAATGGTTTATGAATGGACTGATGTAACCTACCAGCAGATTTTGGCTGGTAACACGATGGTGTATATATTCCCACTTGTTGTTTTGTTAGTTTTCATGGTGCTAGCTTCGCAGTACGAGAGTTTAAAACTGCCATTCGCTATCATTTTGATCGTTCCTATGACCATTTTTTCTGCACTAGCAGGTGTTTGGTTCATTGGTGGTGACAACAATATATTCACACAAATTGCTTTGATTGTCCTTGTGGCTCTAGCGTGTAAAAATGCCATCTTGATGGTGGAGTTCGCTAAAGAACTTAAAGACAATGGCCAAGATACCTTATCAGCGATTTTGGAAGCATGTCGTTTACGTCTTCGACCGATTCTAATGACATCAATTGCATTTACCGCTGGTGTTATTCCATTAATGATTGGTACAGGGGCCGGAGCGGAAATGCGACAAGCAATGGGTATTGCCGTATTCTCGGGTATGGTAGGCGTAACGGTATTTGGATTACTACTCACACCTGTTTTTTACATGTTAGTGAGTCGAAACAAAAAACGTCAAACACTATAACCATAATATAAATACTCATTTAAATTCATACTAAAGGGAGCTATAGCTCCCTTTTCTTTTGGTTATTAAGTATATTAATAATTTCTAGACAGAGCAGCAGTTATACATGAAACTAATACGCTAATATCTAACGTGGATAAACATTGTGGATTTAGCAAATAAACTACACCTGCTTTTAGAAGTCTCTAAAGCTGGATCTTTTGCAAAAGCAGCAGATGGGATGAATATCGACCGCTCTGTTTTGTCTAAACACATCAAGCAGTTAGAAGAGCACTTAGGCGTTAGGCTATTAAACAGAACGACTCGCTCTCTTTCATTAACACAAGTCGGCCAGCAAATAGTTGAAAAAGCAGACCAAATATCTCAACTCCTTGATGATACTCAACAAATAGCGGAGAACTTTCAGACTGAGCCTTCAGGGAAAGTACGAATTTCAAGCTCAACATTATTTGGAAAACTCTATCTACAACCTTCGATAGAGAAGTTTTTACATAAGTACCCAAAAGCAAGTGTTGAACTAATGCTAGATGATCTTCATGTAGACGTGATTAGAAGTAATTTTGATATTGCTTTTCGAATCGGACCTATGAGGGATTCATCAATGGTAGCAAGAAAATTAGCAAAAAATACGACTGCAATCATTGCTTCTCGAAATTTAATTGAAAAACATGGTAACCCAGAAACGCCTGATGATTTAGTTAAGCTACCTTTTATTATTTATTCAAATGGTAATTTTATTGTCGATAAACTTAAATTCTACGACAAAGCAAAATCAGATGGTTTAGATACATACCCAATATCAGGGTCATACATGGTCAATGAAGCTGAGCTAATAATTGAAAGCGTAAAGTCAGGTCTGGGCGCAGCACTTATAGGTCAATTTATGCTTCCTAAAAACCTAGAGTCTTCTAATTTAGTCCAACTTTTACCAGAATATGAAACTCAAGATTTTGGTGATATTTATGCCATGTACTCACACCGTCAGCAATCACCATTGGTTAGGGCATTCATTGATATCGTTCAAGAAGAAGTTGGCATACCACCAATATGGGAAAAGCATTTCAATAAAAGCTAGGTGATTCTATTTAACCAAAATTAACAGAAAAAATCAAATAAAATCAACAAGTTAAACCAGAAAGAATTTAAGATTCAACGAAGTTTAATGTTAGGTGAATTAAGTTCCATTCTAAATGGCGCTTAATTCACTAAATATAAAACATTCTTGGTTTATAATACTAACAAATCCATCACCTATACAAGTTACGATGTATATTAAAGAAAAACACACCTCGGTCACTAGTTTGTTAGTATATAAAATATCTTATCTTATTTTTTTGGTTATTTATACGTTAGCAACGATTTATTTTAGCGTACAAATGGACAAAAGCACATCGGAGAACTCTCTTATAGAAATGACTCAAATAGCATTTGTGCTTTTTTCATCGTTAATGTGTTTGTATAAATCTAAGGAATATCTTGAACTCAAACACATATTAGTAATAATGTCTTCATTTTTTATGGTTATATTCGTTAGAGAAATGGACTACCACATAGAGCAGTATTTCTCTCACGGTTCATGGAAGTACCCTGCTTGGATTATAATAGTCTCGGTCTGTTATTTTTGTTTTAATAACATAGTTAACATAAAAAATGAGGTCAAATTTTTCATTTCTCATTCTAGCTTCACGACATTAACGATTGGCTTTTTCATTGTTTTCTTATTCTCACGCTTTGCAGGGTATGGTGATTTTTGGGTCGAGTTTATGGGGAACTCATACAATAGAGACGTGAAAAACTTGGTCGAAGAAAGCTTAGAGTTACTAGGTTACGCGATACTTTTAAACGGTGTTTTACTTATTAAAGTAGAAAATCACTAAGTATAAATAAGAGTTCAGAGCTTGTAGTTCAAGCTTTGAACTTTTTTGGCTAAAAAAAAGCAGCAAATTATATTTGCTGCAAATGATGAAAAAAACAATATGCGTAAGTTAACTTCCTAGCAATGGATGCGTTAACGAGTTAATAATAACGAACCGTAACAATTAAGTCTCGTTGAAAATAATCCATAAAGAATGGCATTTATTACACTGTTAATTATGTAACCTTATCTAATCTAGTTATCACACGCCGTCGTTTTTATATCTTATCTCTTTCCGTCAATAAATAGCTCTTCACATCAGATCCCATTTATCATCCCACAACAGTCGGATTCACAACAAAGCAATAAAAATCAATAAATTAGAAGTAGCCACTTAAAAAGTAAAAAGGAGTAAAAACGAAACTATGTCAGATAGAACATATTAAAGATCACCGGCTCTGAGTAGAAAACCGTTCATACTCGTTACGCATACAATCAATAAAGACTTCCATCGCCGGCGTCACACACTTCCCAGCATGATAAGCACAAAGTGGCTTGATCATCTGTGAAAATTCGGTGAACTCAAGCTCTTGTAAACTGCCCTCTTGCAACTCTTTTTCAACCGTAAAACGAGGTAAATAAGAGATACCAATATTACTCTCAACGCAATTTTTGATCGTATTAATACTGCTAAGTTCGATCATGTTGTCGATGCTAATATCACGCTCCTGAATAATGCTCTCAAACATCCGTCGAAAAAGGCACTTAGGGCCATTGCTTATAAACCCTAAATCAATATGTTGCTCTCTCTTCTTTAAATCTAGCCCTTTTAAAAGCGGTGAAGCAACCAATACCAGTGGCTCCTGCTCAAACTCGTGGACCTTGAGCGTATCGTCATTACCTACTCGATAAAACACACCTAAATCAGCTTTATCCGCTATCAACTCATCTCGAATCTGATAGCAATTTTGTGATTGCAGAGAGAGTCGGACATTGGGCGCTCTGATCCTGAACTCTTTTAAAACATTAGCCATCTTATAAGCAAGTTGAGTCTCAGCAACCAGCACTTTCAATTCACCGGTCGGCTCCGAGTTTTCTTGCTGTGCTGTTCCCTCAATATTTTCCATCACTCGCGCCAGTTCATAGACGTAAGGCAGTATCTTTTCTCCTGCTTGAGTCAAAACCATCTTACGCCCTATTTTTTCGAACAGCTGCAAAGACAGATCTTGTTCCAACTGCTTGATTTGAAAGGTGACGGTTGATTGCGTGCAATAAAGCTTCTGTGACGCTTTTAGAAACGATCCTTCTTCAACAATAGCTTTAAAAGTAAGAAAGCGTTTTAGATTCATGACTAGACTCCACAACCAACAGTTCAATAAATTAAAAGTCTAAGTTTTAATTTATTCAATTTTTTAATCAATTGTAGCGAAGTATAGTGCAGTAAAAACAGGAGAGATAGAGATGACCGCCATCTACACCGCATTTTTTACTTACGTAATCATTACTTCAATTACACCAGGGCCAAACAACATTTTATCGCTCAGCATCGCGACGCAATATGGACTAAAACGCTCTACAAAAGTGATTTCGGGGATGTTTTGTGGCTATGTTGTTTTGATGCTACTTTGTGGCGCTTTCACGTATAACATGATCAGCCTCTTGCCCGTGATTACACCTTGGCTAACATGGATTGGAGCAGCTTATATTGTTTGGTTGGCTTGGGGGCTTGCTACGAGTGAGATCAAAACTTCATCGGATAATTCTAAAGGTATCAGTTTCTTAACAGGTTTCGGTTTGCAGTTCGTTAATGTGAAAATCATTCTTTATGGAATTACCTCTATTTCTACGTTCGTACTGCCCCACACTCAGAATATCTACTGGATCTTAGCGACTAGCCTCATTCTTGCTTTGATCGCACTCCTTAGCAACGTAGTTTGGGCCGTTGCAGGAAAGCTACTTCAATCGCAATTCCAGAGATATGGCAAAGTCATAAATATGAGCTTAGCAGCAGCTCTGATCTATTGTGCGACACAGTTATTTACTTAAGTATATAGTTGATCATCAAGAACAATATTGCTCTTCAACTTAGACGACTACGTTTATGTGAAGAGCAAATTCTGCTCTACAAATAGCTGCGGTTTCTCGTGCCCTTACTCGCTCCTCCCACTCCTTCATACGGCAGTTTTTGAAGAAATAGATTCAACGTCACTTAATCAACCTAAAGATACGAAATCTTGTTTAGCTATACATACACGGCCTTGGCGACCTCGGTAATAACTAAGTATTACTTAGTATACACAAATCAGAAAAACTAAGATAATCTTAGTCATCCAAGTCCTTCGTATGAACTTTAAGTGTTGTTTAATAACCCACTCCCAGCCCGCCTTAAGCATGCGCGTAAACAAGCGAATCTGTCCCAAAAAGCACTGGGCATCCGTATCGGCATGGATGATAGTTCTGCAAGTGCAAGGATGAATCAATACGAAAGGGAGCGCCATACTCCCGACGTAAAAACGCTCAAACTTATCGCAGATGAGCTAAACGTGCCTCTAAACTATTTTTTTTGTGAAGATGAAATCACCGCTGAACTTGCTGTGAATCTCCACAAGCTGTCAAATGATGACAAGCAAAGAGTGCTTGAGAGCACAGCCCAGCTGATTGCAGACGCAATCGCCACGAAGTCGAGTACGTAATTGGGATTAAACGCCTAAGAATACGTATCAATACCAAAGAATCAAAGAGCATAACTAAGGGTTCAACATGGCTACAACAAAAGCACTTGTGGTTTTTTCCGGTGGGCAGGACTCTACGACCTGCTTAATCGATGCATTAAATACATATGATGAAGTTCATGCTATAACGTTTGATTATGGCCAGCGTCATTCAGATGAAATAGATATCGCTATCGAATTAGGTAAGCAACTTAACATCAAAAGCCACAAAGTCCTGGATGTAAAATCAATTAATGAGTTAGCGATAAGCTCGCTGACAAGAGACAACATTCCGGTATCTAATGACTTAAGCGACGCTAACGTACCCAATACATTCGTTCCAGGGAGAAACATTCTCTTTCTTACTTACGCATGTATCCATGCTTACCAGCTTGGCATTCAAGACATCATTACGGGAGTCTGCGAAACAGACTTTAGTGGTTACCCTGACTGCCGAGACAACTTTATTCGCTCTCTAAATCTCTCTTGCAATTTAGGTATGGATAAAGCCTTCAATATTAAGACTCCTTTAATGTGGCTTACTAAAGCCGAGACCTGGGCTTTAGCTGATAAGCACAATATGTTGGAGTTTGTCCAAAACAATACTTTAACATGTTACAACGGAATCGTTGGTAAAGGCTGTGGTGAATGCCCAGCGTGCCTACTGCGACAAAGCGGCTTAGAAGAATACTTAGCGAGCAAATAGTCTTTGTTAGCGGTAATAGCGCTGGGATAAAACCTTTTGCGTTAGCTTCTAAACGTTTTATCTCATCGTGAAACTCCAGCCAACAGAGCTTCATTTTGATGCCGCCAGATTGGTGGCATCAATTAAATGCGAAACGATTGTCGAACCAAAGATAGCACCACACCACAACAGCCAACACTTCTTAGCTTTTACAACGCTATAAATTGTTTAGATATATCGACAATGTTTCGATAGCAAAGCTACCAACGGCATTACTCGCGAAACCGGGATTAGATAGAAAAGCCACTTCGAATGATGACGAGCCTCGTCTAAGCAATACTCAAATATTTATGAGTTTGAACAGACAAACGCCAATTGCGGGCAATGCACGTATCAATACACAATTGCGTAGCACGAGGCTTCTGGCTAATTGGTTGTAGTGCAATGATAGTCTCGGCCGCTACGTTCGCATTTGCTAAAAGGTCATCAAGGTGGTCGATGTCTTTCTGGGTGCCGACTGGATGCTTAATCTCATTTGCTCGCTCTAACGCGCTATTAAGCACTGGCAATTTACCTTTCATTGCCACTTTTGGTGACACTGTCACCCACGTATTTTCTGAAGTAATCACTTCTGATGTGCCACTGGTTTCAATTTGGCATTGGCACCCCATATCTTCAAACGCCTTTGTTAAAGGGCGCAGATCATAAATACAAGGCTCTCCACCAGTAATCACGATATGCTTAGCATTAAAGCCTTGCTGTTGGTATTGCTCTACGATGTTCTCGGCAGATGCAACACACCACGTCGGAGAGTCTTCCGTTTTCACCAGAATATCGCCTATTTGACGTTGATCATTCTCATCTGCATACCACGTCTGTTTGGTATCGCACCATGAGCAACCAACCGGACACTCTTGAAGCCGAACAAAAACAGCAGGGACTCCAGTGAAAACCCCTTCCCCTTGGATAGTTTCAAACATCTCATTTAGCTTATACAACGCAGAACTCACTCAACTCATAACATTTCGAGGCGAAGACCATAATGGACACGCGTGTCTAGGTCAATTTAAACCAAAAATTAATTGTTAAAATAGACCATTTTGTAGTTTCATAGCGTAATGAATGCAGGTTTCTGGTTAACGTTAAACCAAGCCTTTTTCACTGACAGATCCCAAAAAACTTTAAGGTAAGAAATGATGTATAAACTGATCGCACTAGATATGGATGGCACGCTACTCAATAGTGATAAAGCCATTTCTGAAGAAAACAAACAAGCGATCGCAAAAGCTCGAGAAGCAGGCGTTACTGTCGTTCTCGCTTCTGGTCGCCCATTAGAAGGAATGCAAGACAAGCTCAACGAACTGAATATCCATTCCGATCGGGATTTTGTTCTTTACTACAACGGTTCGATGGTCAAGAACGTAGGCACAAACGACATCATCCACCAGCAAATCATAGATGGTAAAGCTGCAAAATTGGTGGCGCGAAAAGCCGAAGAGCTAGGTGCGTACGTCCATGCTTTTAGTCAAGTTCATGGTTTAATCACCAACGAACACAACCCTTACACCGATATTGAAGCAAAGATAAATGGCTTAAATGTCACCGAGATGAACTTCGAATCACTAGAAGACGATCATCCAATCATCAAAGCTATGATGGTTGCAGAGCCAAGCAAACTAACAGAAGTTATAGCAGCACTGCCAGCTGAAATGCGCGAAGCGTTTACGGTTGTTCAAAGCGCTCCGTTTTTCCTTGAGTTTCTTAACCCTGCGAGCAACAAAGGTATTGGTGTTGCCGCAATTGCCGAGTATCTGGGAATTAAACCGGAAGAAGTTATCTGTATGGGTGACGCAGAAAATGACCACCACATGCTGAAATACGCTGGCCTTGGTATCGCGATGGCAAATGCAATGGAAGAAACCAAGCAAATCGCTGACTACATTACGGCAAGTAATGATGAGCACGGTGTCGCTAAAGCTATAGAAAAGTTCGTGCTCAATGCATAGCCCTTTCCGCCATGTCTGTTGCGTTAAGCCTCTTACGTTTAACACCCCTAGCCGTCCAAGATAGGCAAGCGGCGTTGTTCGTGGACTAAACGTGTAAAAGCCTTGCTGTAATGCAAGGCTTTGTTTTTACTCAAATACTAATAGATAACAAATACAGCCATCAATCTAGCAACGTTTTGCTCGGTTGGTTTTCACAAGTCAGCTTCCTTGCAAGCAGCATAAATAACAACATTAATAATGGATAATGTAACGTCGACAAGACTAATGACCACAAACCGCTAAACGATACGATATTAGCCGAGTACAAATAGAGTTGATCAACAAGCAACAATGCCAGCGTCACAAAGATCATCTGCCGAGTATCTAAATGTGCTTTCGACTCTTTAAATGTCATGACCAACGCTGATGCAGTGATTAAAATTGCTAACCAGCTACCAAACACAGGTAGTGGCCAGATGACGGAGATGACTGCTGTTGCCGCAGTCATAATGAACCAGACGCCTTTTGAGCTTAGAACTTGATCAACGTCCACATCTTGATTTGTTTCCAATCGAAGAACATGCCAAGCCACCAAGCTGCCTAACAGCGCGCCAAATAACATATCTAAAATAAAGGCACTGCCGAGGAAAAACTTACCTAACACCACAGTAAGAGTGATGAACACGAAGACTGCCGTTGTTCCATTCAAACCAAAATACTGGGTTCTATGAAACAAGAACGTCAGCACACAAAACCACACAGCGATAGGCAAGCTAGGAAAACTAAAGCCAAAGCTGTGCGTTAACTCCATCATTGGTATATAGACATGTGGGCGCGGTAGCGAAAAGCCTTGTTGAGCGACAAGCGCCATAAGCGACGTTGCACTAATTGCAAAAAAGAGTCGGTACACAAACCGGCTACCAAAGCACATCATGGCAAAAGGAAATAGAAAGAGTAGTACCGTCGGTTCTGTCAGGTCTATAACCAGTTTCGAGATCTGACTAGCTACCTCGTAACTCGTTTCTGACAACGCCCCTACCCAACTCTGTAAATCTATCAGCCACGCCAATTCAACCTGACGAAATGAAGGCGCGGATTCGATCAGCTGAGTCACATAAGATACTGATTGCTTGGTAGCTTGATCAAAAAACTGAGTGACTTGTGGCCATTGCTCAGGGTAACGATACAAAGATGATGGTAATTCAGATGGGCTAAGCAGCATCGCTGACGCAACTTCTACTCCATAATGAGGGGCAAACCAAATAGGCAGTTCATTTCCACCTAAAGAATTATTCATAGAAAAAGCGATAATGTCAGAGTCTGATATACAGTCGTAAAAAACCGCAGTGTCCGTTCTGCCAAGCTCCTCTCCAACCGTAACCACTATACCGGTTTCTTCCCACGTTTCTCGTTGAGCAGCAACTTGTGGAGACTCACCATCAATAATGGTTCCGCCAGGTAGAGAAATCTTATCCGTTAATACTTCATGAACGAGCACTAACTTGTCATCAGCGCGAACAATACAGAGCGCTCCTTTAACTTCGCTCGCAGTGGCTTTAGCCGTAGAGATCGGTGAAACAGGTAACAAAATAAAACAAAGGATGAGTAATAACAGCTGTCTCAACACAAAATATGACCTTAAATAAACATAATGATAACCAATGAATCATGGCAGTTAATCTTATCTTTTTCGACAAAAATTAAGTAACGAGTTATGCCAAACTGAGTTGATCGCGTAAAACCTGATCTCAACGCTCACTGGAGAATAATTTAATGCAAACCTGACAAAAATCAGACAAAACATAAAATGTTGATCGCAATTCTGCCAGTTATATAAAGATAACGTCAGGACAAAGTCATACACATTTTGTGGGTTCTCATAGTTGACACAATAAAAAAGGGCTTATTATTCGCAAACAATAAACCCCAGTTATGATAACTATGTACTGATCGTTGAAACCAAGAATGAATCTTATCTCATGGTCAACGAATCAAATTCACTGGCCCGATAGTTAGTTAGACGTGCAATTCGCATCACCTACTTTTTGCCAAACACCCCAAGGCCCTGAGTCTGCTGGATTATCACCTTGAGTCCACCACTGCGCTTGCCAAACTTTACCATTCCAAGTGACCGTATCTCCTTTGAGATACACTAAGCTGGCTTGCCATACAGTTGTACAGCTATCTGTGGGAGGCGTTGTCACCGTTTTCGCTTGAGCGGATACTAACGCTTGGTATTGTGTGCTGGTCTTATCAATGTTGAAGTTCAAAACCACTCTTGCTTCTCCGCTCTGAGTAGCACCAAATTCAACATCAACACGACAACTTGCATTCATTGCTAACGTCGCCTGAGAGCACTGATCATTGGCAATAACAGCTGCATCAGTAACACCCGAAGCAAACGCGCGAACATTTTCCACAGTGAACGTGGTGCTCCCTGAATTCTGGATAACCAAGCTATGTTGCTGTAACTCCCCAACATTAAATGATGCCAGTGTCTGTTCGGTGGTGTATCCAACAGAAACATTTTCTTTTGGTGGTGTTGCTGTTCCGATAACACCATCGACAAAATTGCGCATAGCAGCGATATCGCTATAAACCCCATACATACCAGGACGAGCACAACCTATTCCCCAACTGACCACACCAAGTTGAGTAATTACACCACTGCGATTAATGACGATTGGACCACCACTATCTCCCTGACAAGAATCTATCCCACCTTGAGGAATACCCGCACAGAATGACACTTCTCCAACCGTTGTGTAGTTGCCACCGGCTTGACGGCAAGTCATATCCGACACAAGTGGGACGTCAACCTCTTGCAATCGAGACGGAGAGCTTCCTCCTTCAGAAGTTCGCCCTAAGCCAGCAACACTAAGCCAATCTCCGATGCTCGCGTATTGCGTTAGACTGCCATTCGCAATCTCAACTGAAGAAACACCTTGAGGCACAGAGTCGAGCTTCAATACCGCGAGGTCATGAGAAAGCGTCGCGCGGCGATATGCCGGGTGCATATGGATCTCACTGACGTTTGCACGAACACCATCACTACCGTTATAAACAACGCCACCGATTTTAACCGCAATCTGACTCGGAGAATCACCCTCAACACAATGTGCAGCAGTCAGGACGTAACCATTCCCGATATAACTGGCCCCACAATATGATCGGTTACCATAACGACTAACAATTTGGGTGTAGAATTTCCAGTCACGTGGGTCGGCAGTTACTCCGCCTACGATCTGGGGTTGGATAGTATGATTTTGCGTCTGTGACAAATCATCAGCACTTGCGAACATTGGCAAAACGGCTAAAGCAAGTAACGATTTTGTTAGTTTCAAAATATTGTCCTCTTGTTTTTGTAAGCACGATCCTCGTGCTACTAATAAACAAGCAGACAAAAACGCCGATACCAATGTGGGTGCATATCAATTTGTTAACATTGCGAGCAACTTATAGAGAAAAGTCTATTGACGAACTGAATGATTTCAATTCGATAGAACCTAAATCACAATATTAAAGTTAAATACGATTATTCGTTCAGCGGTTTTCTTAAATAGTGGATATGATGTGCAAATCCTTGTTTTTCATACAAAGATATTGCGCCCTGGTTAAAATGCCATACTTCAACAAACATCTGTTTTGCACCGTAATCAGAGAACGTTGACTCAATTTTATTAATCAATGCCTGCGCCGTACCTTGTTTTCGATATTCAGGCAGCACATAGAGCTCATCCACACTTCCCATCATAACTGGCTGGCTGACGGTAGAAATAAGTTCACAGAAGTGACCAGAGATAAAGCCAATAATTTCATCTCCTTGTTTTGCTACGTAAACAAGGCACTCAGGGTCGTCAATATATCGAGCAATGCTTTTTTCTTGTTCTATCTCCTCTGCCGTTTTGAAAAGCTCAGGAGATTGAAGATGATGCTCATCATGAAGCTCGAACATAAGATCGTTGAGCAACTCTAGGTCGCTAAAACACGCAGGTTTAATCGCAAACGTGGTCATACAAAGGGTCACTAAAAATGGAATGGCTGTAGTTTGTGAGGAAAACGTCGTATTGGCAAGTCACAAATGCTTTCACGATACGTTTGTACTGTTTGAACAACAAAAAGGCCCCTGCACTTAATAAACGTACAGAGGCAGAACCAACCAACAGAGTTCGAGGATCAGGGGTTAGTTAGAATTGAGTTTTTCTCAGCGTCGTAGCACTCGCTCAATTTCGTTCAAGCTACTTGGGTCATCAATCGTTGACGGAACGGTGTATTTTTCACCATCAGCTATTTGACGTATAGTTCGACGCAAAATTTTACCTGAACGTGTTTTCGGTAAACGGTCTACAACCAACGCATGCTTGAAGCAAGCAACTGCACCTATCTCACTACGCACTTTGCCAACAAGCTCACCTTCAAGGTCTAGCTCATCCACTTTGACGCCGTCTTTCAGTACCACAAAACCAAGTGGAAGCTGACCTTTTAGATCATCGTGGATACCAACCACCGCACATTCTGCAATCGCTGGGTGGCCTCCTACTATTTCTTCCATTTCACCTGTCGACAATCGATGCCCCGCGACGTTAATCACGTCATCAATACGTCCCATAATAAACAGGTAACCGTCTTCATCCAGATAGCCACCATCACCTGACACGTAGTAGCCTGGGAATTGGCTAAGATAACCAGTTTCAAAACGGTCATGATTACGCCAAACCGTTGGCAGACAACTTGGTGGTAGCGGACGTTTTAATGCGACAAAGCCTTGTTGGTTAGGCCCGACAGCCTCTCCAAGTTCATTCAGAATCTCAACCTGATAACCCGGAATGGGCTTCGTCGAAGAACCAGCTTTAACTGGCATCATTTCGACACCTGTCGGGTTGCCCGCGATGGCCCAGCCCGTCTCGGTTTGCCACCAGTGGTCAATAACGGGCTTGTCCGCTTTGCTCTGAACCCACTCCAGTGTCGGAGGGTCAAGGCGTTCTCCCGCCATAAAGATGGTTTTCAGATTCGACAAGTCGTACTGTTTTAAGTGCTCGCCTTCCGGGTCCTCTTTCTTAATCGCACGAAACGCCGTTGGTGCAGAGAACAACGCATCTACTTTATATTCATCACACACTCGCCAAAATGCGCCAGGATCCGGTGTTCGAACAGGCTTGCCTTCGAATAGGATAGTAGTGCAACCGTGAATCAGTGGAGCGTAAACAATGTAAGAGTGCCCTACTACCCAGCCCACATCAGATGCCGCCCAAAAGACGCCATCTTGAGGAATGTTATAGATTGCGCTCATGGAGTACTTCATCGCGACAGCATGGCCACCGTTATCACGCACAACGCCTTTCGGCTTACCTGTCGTGCCCGATGTATAAAGTATGTAGAGCGGATCGGTTGCTAACACCGGAACACAACCATGTGGCAGCGCTTGTTTGTACTCTCGCTGCCAATCTAAGTCTCTTTCTTGGTTTAGCTCAGCGTCGCACTCTGGACGTTGGAAAACAAACACTTTCTCAGGCTTCCAACGGCTGTCCATAATGGCTTTGTCTACCATTGGTTTGTATGGAATGACTTTGTTGATCTCAATCCCGCACGACGCCGTCATGATCACTTTCGGCTCTGCATCTTCAATTCGTACAGCAAGCTCATTAGGTGCAAAACCACCGAATACTACGGAATGAATCGCCCCCAAACGCGCGCAGGCAAGCATCGCCATTGCGGCTTCTGGGATCATCGGCATATAAATAACGACTCGGTCGCCTTTTTCAACACCTTGAGCAGACAGCATGCCAGCAATTTTTGCTACTTGGTCACGTAGATCGCTATAGGTGTACGTGGCTTTACGACCTGTCACTGGCGAGTCATAAATGAGTGCAGTATTATCACCGCGTCCTTGCTCGCAATGGTAATCTAATGCTAACCAGCACGTATTCATTACACCATCTGGAAACCAACGTTCTATGCCGTTTTCATCAGATTTCAAGATAGTTTTAGGAGATTCAAACCAATCGAGATTCTCCGCTTGAGCGCGCCAAAAACTCTCCGGTTCATTCTTCGCCCATAAGTATTCTTTTTCGTATGAAGACATATTGCTTCCTCCAGTATGTCCTGACATTGCTCTCGTTCTACTCAAAGATCGCTCTTTTAATCCAAAGATCGTCTCTTTTAATCGAAGACATAGAAGGGTACACGCACAAATCCCTCCATCAGTATTCTCGCACTTCGGCTCATAATGGCTTTTTGCACCACCCAGCCCTGCTCAGTTTGCTTCGCTTGTGCCCCAACTTTTAACGTTCCTGACGGGTGGCCAAAAGTCACGGACTCTTTTTCACCGCCACCAGCGGCTAAATTCACTAACGTTCCGGGCACACACGCAGCAGAAGCAATAGCAACGGCTGCTGTTCCCATCATTGCATGATGTAGCTTGCCCATCGACAGCGCGCGAACGAGCACATCAATATCCGACTCATTAACGGCTTTACCACTTGAAGACAGGTAACTTTTCGGTTTAGAAACAAACGCTATTTTCGGCGTATGTTGGCGTGTTTGAGCTTCTTCTAAATCAGAAATCAGGCCCATTTTTAACGCGCCATATGCACGGATGGATTCGAACATTGCTAATGCTGTGTCATCGTTGTTGATATCGTCTTGCAGCTCGGTGCCCTGATATCCAATCGATTCAGCATCAATAAAAATGGTTGGTATGCCCGCGTTAATAAAGGTCGCGTTGAACGTACCCACATCCGGCACCACTAAATCATCAACTAAGTTACCCGTAGGGAACATACTTCCTTCGCCATCAGAAGGGTCAACGAAATCGACTTGAATCTCGGCGGCCGGAAACGTCACGCCATCGAGCTCAAATTCGCCGGTTTCTTGAACGAAACCATTGACGATTGGCACGTGAATCAAGATGGTTTTGCTGATGTTCACCTGCCAAACACGCACCGTCACAATGCCATTTTCTGGAATGCGATCTTGTGGGATCAGACCAGCATGAATGGCGAAAGGACCGACAGCGGCAGACAAGTTGCCGCAGTTACCGCTCCAATCGACGAATGGTTTGTCGATCGACACTTGACCAAATAAGTAGTCAACATCGTGATCGGCTCTGCTGCTGCGCGAAACAATCACTGTTTTACTGGTGCTTGACGTCGCGCCCCCCATGCCATCAATTTGCTTCGCGTAAGGATCAGGGCTGCCAATAACGCGTAGCAACAGTTTGTCACGTGCGGCTCCAGCCACTTGCGCTTCTTGAGGCAAATCCTCTAGGTTGAAAAAGACACCTTTACTCGTGCCGCCACGCATGTACGTCGCGGGCACTTTTATTTGGCTTGTTTGATTCGGAGTATTATTTGACATACGCACTCCTTATTGTGCCAAGAAATCTTGCGCGAAACGCTGCAGAACACCGCCTGCGTTGTACACGTGAACTTCGTCAGCGGTATCTAAGCGACAAGTAACCGGAACATCGACTTTATCGCCGTTGCTGCGTGTGATAACCAGCGCTAAATCAGCGCCCGGCTTGATTTCTCCAACCACGTCGTAAAGTTCCGTACCATCCAGCTCTAGCGTATTGCGGTTAACGCCTGACTTAAATTGCAGTGGTAGTACGCCCATGCCAACCAAGTTAGTACGGTGAATACGCTCAAAGCCTTCAGCAACAATGGCTTCTACGCCTGCCAGTCGAACGCCTTTTGCTGCCCAGTCACGGGATGACCCCTGACCGTAATCCGCGCCAGCCACCACGATCAATGGTTGTTTACGATTCATGTAGGTTTCAATCGCTTCCCACATACGAACCACCTGCCCTTCTGGCTCTACACGCGCCAGAGATCCCTGCACGACTTCGCCGTTTTCCTTCACCATTTCATTGAACAACTTTGGGTTAGCGAAGGTCGCGCGTTGCGCCGTTAAGTGGTCACCACGGTGAGTCGCGTAAGAGTTGAAATCTTCTTCTGGCACACCCATTTTCGCTAAGTATTCACCTGCTGCGCTGCTTGCGAGAATCGCGTTGGATGGTGATAAGTGATCAGTGGTGATGTTGTCGCCCAGAATCGCCAATGGACGCATGCCAGACAATGTTCTTTCTCCCGCTAGCGCACCTTCCCAGTACGGTGGTCGGCGGATATAGGTACTCATCGGACGCCAGTCGTACAGCGGGTTGGGATTTTGCTCTTGATCATTCAGCTTAAACATCTGAATGTAAACTTGCTTAAACTGCTCAGGTTTAACATGAGTACCGACAACTGCATCGATCTCTTCATCGCTTGGCCACAAATCATTTAAGTAAATTGGTTTGCCATGTTGGTCAGTGCCCAGTGCATCGCGCTCGATATCAAAACGAATCGTACCGGCCAGCGCATAAGCGACAACCAATGGTGGTGAAGCCAAAAAAGCTTGTTTGGCGTACGGATGGATTCGACCATCAAAGTTACGGTTACCAGAAAGCACCGCTGTCGCATATAAATCACGGTCGATGATCTCTTGTTGGATTTTTGGATCCAGCGCACCACTCATACCGTTACAAGTTGTACATGCGTAACCAACAATGCCAAAGCCAAGCTTCTCTAGCTCTGGTAATAAGCCCGCTTCTTCCAGATACAAGCGTGCAACTTTAGAACCCGGAGCAAAAGACGATTTCACCCAAGGTTTACGTACAAGACCAAGTTCGTTGGCTTTCTTCGCCACAAGGCCAGCAGCAACCACGTTTCTTGGGTTACTAGTATTCGTACATGAGGTAATAGCAGCGATGATCACTGCACCATCTGGCAACTCGCCTTCTTTCTCTTCCCACGCTCCAGAAATGCCGCGCTGTGCCAACTCAGAAGTTGGTAAACGACGATGAGGGTTTGACGGACCAGCCAAGTTACGGCTAACTGATGATAAATCGAACTCAAGTACGCGCTCGTAAACGGCGCTATCAAGATCGTCTGCCCAAAGACCGGTTTGTTTTGCGTAATTTTCTACTAGAGCAACTTGTTCTTCATCTCGACCAGTTAGTTTCAAGTAATTGATGGTCTGCTCATCAATATAAAACATGCCAGCTGTTGCGCCGTATTCTGGTGTCATGTTTGAAATCGTTGCGCGGTCTCCGATCGTTAGATCACGTGCGCCTTCTCCGAAGAATTCAAGATATGAAGATACCACACGCTCATTACGCAGAAACTCAGTAATCGCGAGGACAATATCCGTTGCGGTAATGCCCGGTTGACGTTTACCCGTCAGTTTGACACCGACAATATCTGGTAGACGCATCATTGATGGTCGGCCAAGCATGACGGTTTCTGCTTCCAGACCACCGACACCTATCGCAATAACACCAAGAGCGTCTACGTGAGGTGTGTGACTGTCCGTACCCACACAGGTGTCTGGGTAGGCAATGCCCTGCTTTGCTTGTACCACAGGAGACATTTTTTCCAAGTTGATTTGGTGCATGATGCCATTCCCAGCTGGAATCACGCTGACGTTTTCAAACGCTGTTTTACACCACTCGATAAAGTGAAATCGGTCTTCATTACGGCGCTCTTCAATCGCGCGGTTTTTGTCGAAGGCATCAGGGTCAAAGCCCGCATGTTCAACCGCTAAAGAGTGGTCAACGATCAATTGTGTCTCAACCACTGGGTTCACTTTTGCAGGATCGCCGCCCTGATCTGAAATGGCATCGCGTAGACCCGCTAAATCGACTAGAGCGGTCTGACCAAGAATGTCATGACAAACAACGCGTGCTGGATACCAAGGAAAATCAAGATCGCGTTTGCGTTCAATTAACTGTTTCAGGCTATCTGTCAATGTGTTCGGGTCACAGCGACGGACCAGTTGCTCAGCTAGCACGCGAGAGGTATAAGGGAGTGTTTCATAGGCTCCAGGAGAAATGGCATTGACGGCTTCGCGTGCATCAAAATAATCCAGTTGAGTTCCCGGAAGCGGCTTACGATATTGGGTATTAATATTTGTGTTCATGGTTTGCTTCCATTCAGTCTTTACATCTTGCCTTCATCAAGGTTTTCCATTGCTCCAGAAACACAGTGATGAGAGGATCTCCTTCCTCTGTTAGAGAGAATGACAAAGGAAGGAGGTGGTCAACCAAAGCATATAATGCCCTCGTTGACCTTCGCGCTAGCGATTCTCGATAGGCACCCATTCTTGATGATCTGGGCCCGTATAATCGGCACTTGGGCGAATAATACGGTTATTGGCACGCTGTTCATAAACGTGTGCAGCCCAGCCCGTTAAACGACTCATCACAAAGATTGGGGTAAATAGTTTGGTTGGAATGTCCATGAAGTGGTAAGCCGATGCATGGAAGAAGTCCGCATTACAGAACAGACCTTTCTCTCGCTTCATCACTGATTCAACACGCTCAGAAACCGCATATAGATGAGTATCACCAACTTGTTTCGATAGCTCTTTGGACCATCGTTTTATTAAGGCGTTGCGAGGGTCACTTTCACGATAAATCGCGTGACCGAAGCCCATGATCTTGTCTTTATTGGCTAGCATTTTCATGATGTTCGCTTCCGCCTCGTCGGGCGTTTGCCAATCTTCAATCATTTCCATCGCCGCTTCGTTCGCACCGCCGTGAAGTGGCCCACGAAGCGTACCGATTGCCGCCGTGATACAAGAATGAATGTCTGACAACGTTGATGCACAAACGCGTGCTGCGAATGTAGAAGCATTAAACTCATGTTCAGCATAAAGAATGAGCGAGCAATGCATCACTTGTTTGTGCAGCGCAGATGGCGCTTTGTCTGTAAGTAATCGTAAGAAGTAACCACCGATGCAATCTTCAGTCTGATCCTCGGTGTTGATACGCACGCCATCATGACTAAAGCGGTACCAGTAACAGATGATGGCAGGGAACAAGGCTAGCATACGTTCGGTTGCTTTCAGTTGCTCCTCGAAGCTCATTTCCTGCTCTAGGTTACCCAATACAGAACAACCCGTGCGCATTACGTCCATTGGGTGTGCGCTTGCAGGAATTAACTCTAAAGCTTGTTTTAGCTCGGCTGGCAAACCTCTAAGGCTGAGTAGGTGTGTCTTGTACGCATCAAGTTCTTGTTGATTCGGCAAGTGACCGCGTAACAGAAGGTGAGCCACTTCTTCAAACTGTGCGTTGTTCGCAAGATCAGTAATATCGTATCCACGATAAGTTAAACCAGTTCCCGTTTTTCCGACAGTACATAAAGCTGTGCTTCCTGCGCTTTGACCACGAAGGCCCGCGCCACCTAATTCTGCTTTCTTTTCTGCAGTTTGAGACATTGTTTGAACTCCTTTTCTGTCTGACTTTTCCCTCTCTGGGGTGTTTTTAGCCAAACGAATTTCACGTTATTAGATGAGATAAATTCCGATTATCTTTTTCTTGGGCTTCCGTCTATTTTTGCTTTTCCCCCGCTATTTCCCTTCAGAGAATAACTGGTCAAGTTTGTCTTCGTAGTCGTGGTAATTCAGGTGCTGATACAACTCTTTACGTGTTTGCATCGAATCAACCAGTGCTTCCTGATTACCCACTTCTAGCAAATGTTTGTAGACCGTTTCAGCAGCTTTGTTCATGGCACGGAACGCACTTAATGGATAAAGCACCATGTCCACTTTTGCTTTCGCTAGCTCATCGCAGCCATACAGCGGTGTCGCGCCAAATTCTGTAATATTCGCCAGAATAGGAACGTGCTTTCCGGTCGCTTGCTCAAGCGCATTTGAGAACTGAAGGTACTGGTCCAGCTTGTTCATCGCTTCTGGGAAGATCATGTCTGCGCCAGCTTCCACACACGCAATCGCGCGCTCGATTGCGCTGTCCATGCCTTCAACAGCTAACGCGTCAGTACGAGCCATAATCACGAAACTTTCATCATTGCGTGCATCAACCGCGGCTTTTACACGATCAACCATCTCTTGCTGGCTGACTATTGCTTTGTTCGGACGATGACCACAACGTTTCTGTGCAACTTGGTCTTCCATGTGCACCGCTGCCGCGCCTGCTTTTTCCATCGCTTTGATCGTGCGAGCAATGTTAAATGCACCGCCAAAACCCGTGTCGATATCAACCAAAAGAGGCAAATCACATGCGTTAGTGATGCGGTCAACGTCAACCAAAACGTCGTTTAATGTTGTGATACCGAGATCCGGCAATCCGTATGACGCATTTGCGATACCGCCACCAGACAAGTAAATCGCTTGGTGACCCAAGTTTTTTGCCATCATGGCGCAATACGGGTTTATAGTGCCGACAATTTGTAGTGGATTATTTTGTTCAATGGCGAGTCTGAATTTCGCTCCCGGTGTTAAGCTCATGACGAATTCCTTCTAGTCTTTGTCTAAACTTTCTGTATGTATAATTTGAGATTGGATGAGCTTTCGACTTCCTGATATGTGTCTTCTCATCAACATTTCTGCAAGCTCTTCATCGCGATTGCGAATGGCTTCCAAAATGAATTTGTGTTCGGTGAGCGCCTCATTCGGGCGAGATTGCGCACGTGGCGACTGATAACGATACATCCGTAATAAGTGATAGAGTTCATCACACAGCAGAGATATTAACTTACTGTTTCTGCTCGCTTGGATGATGCGATAGTGAAAATCAAAGTCACCATGTTGATGGAAGTAAGACGCGCCTTCCATTTGGTCTATATGCTTGGAATGTGTCGACAATAGCATTTCCAAGCTTAAGAGCTCTTCTTGCGTAATGTGTCGCGCAGCTAACCTTGCCGCCATGCCTTCCAATGCTTCTCGAACGGCATAAAGTTCTATCAGCTTTTCCGGAGAAAAAGTGGTCACTCTGGCCCCAACATGAGGAATTCGCTCGATGAGCCCTAGCCCCTCTAAGCGCATCAATGCTTCACGCAAAGGCCCACGACTGACTTGATATTTCTTTGCTAGCTCAGGCTCTGATATCTTATGGCCAGGCTTCACATCGCCATTAACAATGACTTCAATCAGTGTTTCGGTCAGCGTTTCGGATTTGGTGTGTTCTTTCTCAGAACCCAGCACTTTATAACGAGCTTTCAACTCAGAGTTCATATTCAGATACTCTTGTTACCGACATCGAAATGTCTACAATTTCTTAACCTGAATATAAAGTAGTCGATCAAAGTGTCGACAATCAAGTTAATTGTCGACAATTTAGACTAAGGTCGTAATTTAAATGGGCCTAAAATGCCCATTAAGTGCCTTTTTTAGCAGAAATAAAGAATGGTGAGTTCATATTGTCGACAACTTATAAACCTTTAAGCTTATGATCTAAAAACTAAAAGCTCAGCTGTCGAACAATAATCGGATAAAAAACTATTCTTTAGGTACAAATTGATCAAAGACTTGTTGCGAAGTCATCTTTTGTGAAGCGGAATTGAGGTCATAATAAGCTGGCTTTTCATCGGTAAAAATCTCTAAAGTGAGTTTGAAATCTGGGTTATCGAACAAACCAGCGGAAAGAATGTACTCACCTGTCGGCAAAAAATGGTAGAAAAGGTTTGTGCCACACTCACCGCAAAACCCCCTCACTCCCCAGTCTGACGACTGATAACGTTTAGGTTCGCCACCTTTAAAGGTCACGTTAGGCCCACAATGCACCGCATGAAGTGCACCACTCGACCATTTTCGACACATAGAGCAATGGCACAGGCTAACCTCATTTTTAACCTCAGCGATGACTTCAATTGCGCCGCACAAACACGTCCCTTTCATTCTCTTTTCCTCGTTCATTTTCCGTCATTTTATTATGGCCTACCAAAGCGTAAAGCCGCGTGACCTAACACCAACTTCTCGCCGTGAACTTTATGAACAAAATAACCGAAATGCTCAATATTCTCTTTATATCTCTTTTACAGACAGATATTTAACACTTAATTAACCTTTACACCAAGTTCAGCTTTAACGCTTACAAGGCATGACAACTGAGCAAAAACAATAAGGCTCAACTAAATAGAGTCGCTAACATAAGGAACGTGAACATGTTAAAGGTACTCAAACCAACGCTCGCCGCTTCAATCATCGCAGCTTCATTTTCATTCAACGCTCTTGCTGCAGATATTGAAAAAATGCACTTTCTTATCCCTGGAGGTGCCGGTGGCGGTTGGGACATGACCGCCCGAGGTACTGGTGATGTATTAATAAAGTCAGACATCGTCGAAACCGTATCATTTCAAAACCTATCTGGTGGTGGCGGTGGCAAAGCAATCGCACATTTGATTGAAACGGCTGATCGTCAAGAAGATACACTCATGGTGAACTCAACACCGATCGTCGTTCGCTCGCTCAGTGGGATCTTTCCACAATCTTTCCGCGACTTGACTCCTGTTGCCGCAACGGTTGCCGATTATGGCGCCATTGTTACATCAGCCGATTCTCCTTACAGCTCTTGGGAAGATGTCGTTAAAGCTTTTAAAGAAAACCCACGTAAGGTGAAGGTTGCTGGTGGCTCTGCTCGTGGTTCTATGGATCATTTGGTTATAGCAGCAGCTTTCAAAGGTGAAGGTTTTGATGCGCGCAAAGTTCGTTACATTGCCTATGATGCAGGTGGAAAAGCCATGGCTGCCCTACTTTCAGGCGAAACACAACTGCTCTCTACAGGGCTAGGTGAAGTACTCGAAATGTCTAAGTCTGGGCAAGTGAAAGTGTTAGCGATTACAGCACCAAAACGTTTAGAAGCTGCGCCTAACATTCCAACTCTCACCGAATACGGTAATGAAACTGTCTTTGCTAACTGGCGTGGATTCTTTGCAGCACCAGGCACAAGCCAAGAAAAGCTAGATGAATGGAATGCCGCATTTACTAAAATGTATAACACCGACGAATGGCAAGTCGTTCGAGACCGCAATGGTTGGATCGACAACTATAAAGCGGATAAAGCATTCTTCGCGTTTCTTGAAGATCAAGAGCAACAGATGGGTGACTTAATGCGCGAGTTAGGCTTCCTGAAGTAACTGTCGAATTGGGGTCCCTCAGATACCAACCTCAATGAATAACGTAGGTTGGTATTTCCCCATTGTATTTGCACTCTAAGTTTCACCGCATATGGACATTGTCGACAATCGGCATGCACACTCCTTTGTTTATATACCCAAAGCGGCTCGACTAGCAGCGAAATGCTTAATTGTTAATGGTTTAGTTTATTCATTGACGTCCATATGCGGTCTTTTTTACTTTTGTTAGGAGTTGAATATGCCTCGTTCAACCAACTTTTTCACCAAAGAGTATTTGCTCTGTCGTGACCGCGTCGGCGCAATGATCTTTCTACTCTTCTGTCTTTGCTACGGTTATCAAACCTCGCAGATTCCATTGTTTCCAGGTGATGAGTATGAACCATTCACCGCACGTACTCTGCCAACCATCCTGACTTACGTTGGTGTCGGCCTTTCTTTGCTACTGCTGGTGACAGGACAACCAGATAAACAAAGTGGCGCAGTGCTGACCTTCAATTGGAAGTTACTGATTGCCTTTTTAATTTTAATGGCGCTCTACGGCGTGGGCCTGACTTATCTAGGTTTTGTGATAGCTACTGGCTTCTTTTTATTGGCTGGCTTTTATCTGCTCGGGGAAAGACGTAAACCCGTTCTGTTTGGCGCGTCGTTTCCATTCGTGATCGCGTTCTACTTATTACTCACTCAAGGTTTGGACATCTATCTCGAACCGGGTTTGATTTTCACCATCTGGTAGTCAAAGAAAGGACTGAATTATGTTAGATGGAATTCTACAAGGTTTATCCACCGCAGTAATGCCAATGAACATTATGATGGTGATCGTTGGTTGCTTCGTCGGTACATTTATCGGCATGTTACCTGGACTTGGGCCGATCTCAGCCATTGCTTTGATGATCCCAATTACTTATGGCCTAGAGCCCTCCTCTGGCCTTATTTTAATGGCGGGTGTTTATTACGGTGCGGTATTTGGTGGTTCTACATCGTCGATTTTAATTAACGCGCCGGGTTGTTCTTCAACCGTGGTGACAGCATTCGACGGCTACCCAATGGCTCAAAAAGGCCAGGCAGGTAAAGCATTAGCTTTGGCAGCTTATTCATCTTTCACTGGCGGTACGCTATCTGCCATTATGTTGCTTGTTGCCGCACCAGCATTGGCTAGCGTCTCCCTTAGCTTCCAATCGTCGGACTATTTTGCGTTGATGCTACTTGGGTTATCAGCAGTCGCGGCTTTTGCGGGGAAAGGTCAGGTAATCAAAGCGTGGATGATGACCATTCTTGGTTTGATGCTATCTACAGTTGGTATCGATAAAGGCGTAGGCGTTGAACGCTTTACCTTCGGTTTAACGGATTTAATGGATGGCTTTAGCTTCTTGTTGCTTGCAATGGCGACATTCGCACTGGGTGAAACATTGATGGGCATTCTTAAACCACCAAAAGACACCAGCGATGAAGAACAAGAAAAGCTGAGCAACATTGGCTCAATGAAAGTGACCAAGGAAGAAATCAAAGATGTTGCGCCTGTTTCAATTCGCTCTTCAATATTAGGTTTCTTCACTGGCGTCCTTCCTGGCGCAGGGGCAACCATTGCTGCTTTTTTAAGCTATGGTATGGAGCGCAACCTCGCACCTAAAGAGAAAAAGGATGAGTTCGGTAAAGGCAGTATCCGTGGTTTGGTTGCGCCAGAGTCTGCGAACAATGCAGCATCTAGTGGTTCATTTGTACCGCTATTAACGCTTGGTATTCCGGGCTCTGGTACAACAGCAATAATGCTCGGTGCGCTGATCGCTTATGGTATTCAACCTGGCCCTCGCCTATTTGTTGAACACCCAGATGTGTTCTGGTCAGTGATCATTTCCATGTACTTCGGCAACATCGTACTTGTGATCCTGAACTTACCATTGATTCCGTACATTTCAAAGCTTTTGGCGGTTCCAAGAACGGTGCTTCTACCGATGATTTTATTCTTCTCAATCACCGGGGTTTATTTGGTCTCTTTTAACACTATGGATGTGTTCGTGATGCTGATTGTGGCTATGGCTGCCATTGCACTTCGGCTCGCTAACTTCCCGCTCGCACCTTTATTGTTGGGCTTCATCCTTGGAGGATTAATGGAAGAGAACTTACGCCGCGCATTAATGATTTCAGATGGAGAACTGAGTTTCCTATGGGAGCGTCCTATTACCCTTACCTTTACTGTTTTAGCTGTATTGGTATTGGCAAGTCCACTAATCGTAAAGCTGATTCAAAAGTTTAAAGCACAGCCAGTCAGCGTTGAGCAGTAATCGCTGTCTCTTTCAACCTAGATAAAGCCATCCATCGTGATGGCTTTATCTTCCCCCTTCCAAATCGTTCACTTATTGTACAGATGGTATTGACAAATCACTGTCGTTATATGAAGGTGATTGTATGAACACACGCTTAGCGCAACTTAACCAACGAATTATCATCATTCCATAGGAATGGTGGGATTTTTTGATGCGCTCAGTATTTATCGAACCCACCCATAGCGGTGGGTTTTCTGTCTCTACCGTATGGGAAAAGCTCTCTTGGAGGCGGTCACAATGCAAAAAATAGCAGTTTTTGGTAAACCCGGCAGTGGAAAATCGACGGTAAGTAAAGCAATCGCGTCGGCTACCGGTCTTCCTCTTCATCAATTAGATTCAATAGTATATAAACCAAACGGTGATCCCGTTGAGCGTAGCGTTTTTGATGAAGCCCATAGCAATATACTAAGCTCAGATCGTTGGATTATAGATGGCCTTGGACCGATCAGCTCTTTTAACACTCGTTTAGATGCAGCCGATACTCTCATTTATATTGATCTACCATACTCAGTAAGCTATTGGTTTGTGACGAAACGTCTCCTTAAAGGACTTTTCATTAAACCTGAAGGTTGGCCTAATGGTAGTTCGGTACTGAAAGGAACGTTACAAAGCTACAAAGTTCTTCAGCAATGCCCCGAATTCTGGAATGATGACTTTATGTCTCGCCTCGAAGGGTACTCTCAAAGTAAAGCCGTTCATGTCATCAAAAACGTTACAGAACTGAACAATTTTTTTTTAGAGCGGGTAAAGTAAACCTCATATCAGAACATTAGAGCATGTAGGTTAGAGCATCTGAAGCTCTAACAATAAAAAGAACATAACAAGGATTGTTTATGCTTTTAGAACTAGCACTTTTATTCGTTGCTGGCGTAATTGGTGGGATCATTAACTCCATAGCGGGAGGCGGAAGCTTTATTACTTTTCCGGCTCTATTGGCAGTTGGTGTTCCTCCTATTATGGCTAACGCAACAAACACGTATGCTTCATGTGCGGGTTACATTAGCGGAGCCGTCGGGTTCAGAGAAGAGATCATGAAGAACAAGCATGAACTGCTGTTCACAGTCTCATTCAGTTTAGTCGGCGGCGCTGTCGGAGCATATCTGTTGCTCAACACGCCAGAATCGCTATTTATGGAAGCCATCCCTTGGTTACTCTTATTTGCCACCGTGCTTTTTCTCACCGGTTCTCGTTTAACAATGCTAATCAAAACTGTCGCGAAAGAGCACAAACATGCTGGCATACTCGGAGCAATCGCGTTAGGTTTACTACTTGTTGGTGTCTCTGCTTACGGTGGTTTTTTCAACGCAGGTTTAGGGGTTATTGTTCTGAGCTATCTGGTAGTAGCTGGCCACCAAGACATTAATTTAATGAACGGTTTGAAATTGCTCGTATCTACGTGTGTTTCACTCATTGCTATCGTGATTTTTGTTGCCAATGGCTCCATTGACTGGCACACAGGTAGTGTTGTTTTGGTCGGTACGTTGGTAGGTGGGTATCTTGCAGCTCGTGTATCTCGTCAACTGAATCCCAATCATGTTAAAGGGTTTGTTGCTCTTTCTTCTATTCTCATCACTATCTACTTTTTCATTGATGTTTATGTTTAAGCAAAACTTGTACAAGTGGATAACAATCCTACAAAAACACCAGCGCGAAAGATTAATGCAGATAGCTTAACGATTTTTGTGTCACTCCAGCGAGGTTAGGAATCTAATAGCACTACACTGAGCGGCTAATGAAACCATTTTGATCACAAAGTGCTCGGATGGAAGATCCTGTATCACGCTCCTTCGTCGCTGTACAGGATGACGAGAAATAGAAATATGCCACTCGCAGTTAAACGAGTGGCATTGTTCGAGAAAGATGGCGTTTTACATCAATAATAAGAGAAAGTAACGCTTACTTAATCAGCCCTACTTCTTTGTAGTATTTGAGCGCACCTGGGTGAAGAGGCGCAGATAAACCGTCTTTTACCATTTCCTCTTTCTTCAAGTTTGCAAACGCTGGGTGGAGACGGCGGAAATCATCGAAGTTTTCGAATACCGCTTTAACCACGTTATAAACCACATCTTCTGGTACAGCAGTAGAGGAAACAAACGTCGCGCCCACACCAAAGGTTTGAACATCACTATCTGTGCCACGATACATACCACCCGGGACATTTGCGACACGATAGAAGCTGTTGTCTGCAACCAGTTTTTCTACATTAGGTCCAGCTACCGTTACGATATTACTATCACACGACGTAGTGGCTTCTTTAATCGCTCCACTTGGGTGACCAACGGTATAAATCATCGCATCAATTTTGTTATCACAAAGTGCTTTTGATTGCTCTGCTGCTTTTAACTCAGAGACAAGCTTAAAGTCGTCGTTACTCCAACCATACTGGTTCATTAGCACTTCCATAGTACCTCGCTGACCAGAACCAGGATTACCAATGTTAACGCGCTTACCTTTCAAATCATCAAAAGTTTTGATGTTCGCGTCTTTACGTGCAACGACAGTAAACGGTTCTGGATGAACGGAGAATACGGCGCGTAGCTCTTTAAAAGGCCCGCTTTCTTCAAACTTACTGGTTCCTTTGTAAGCATGATACTGCCAGTCTGATTGCGCGATACCGAGGTCCAATTCACCAGCACGAATAGTGTTGATGTTATAAATCGATCCCCCAGTACTTTCTACCGAACAACGGATACCGTGATCTTCTCGCGATTTGTTAACCAAGCGACAAATAGCGCCACCAGTCGGATAATAAACCCCTGTTACTCCACCGGTACCAATCGTGACAAACGTTTCCTCCGCAGACGCAGAAAAGCCTGTTGTGAGTGCAGCCAAAGAAGCCGCAAGTGCGATTTGCTTAAACTTAAACATTGAACATCCCTTTTACTTGTGTTGATGACCGTTTAAGTATAGCAACCGTTAACAATTTGATAACGTTTGAGTTCTCATCCTTAGAGGTTGATTTATAGATATATACTTTTTTATCAACTTAACCTGCTGATAAATAGCGTTTATACTTTAACCCCATAAAAAAAGCGTTGTATAAACAACGCTTTGTAGTTAGTGAAACGGATGGTTACACCGTTGGGACTGACGCTCGCCACGCTTGGTTCTGGCTATCTGAGATAGATCGGAACAAGTCACGTAGCTCTTTCAATAAACCTTCTTGGAAACCAATGTTTTCATCGGCTTTCTGTTTGGCTGCTTGTGCGCGAGTCGCTTGTACTTCATCATCTTTGCTGCGCGCTTGCGCTTTGGTTTGCTCTACATTCGATGCTGAGTTTGCCATCTGGCCCAAAGCTTGAAGAATAGCGTTCTTCGCTTGGTTTGAGCTCATCAACTTATCGAACTTACGGCCACCACTTGTCAGCTGCGCTGTCGTGTCTGCGATATTGTCTTTCGCTAGTGAGTGCGCACGCTTAACCTGATCTTGCTGAGTTTTAGACAAGCTATTGTTATTTAATAACTCTTCTGCTTGATCGAAGCCAGCTTTTTGCGTTTTAAGTACATTATTGCTCGCCATTTCATTCTTGATTTCTTTCCCTGCTTTGAAAGAACCAAGGGCACCAATAATTGCGGTAGCACCCGCTAGTACACCCGAAACGACTGCCATCGCGATCATCGCGCTTGCCGAGTTGTTGAGTTCTGCCGCTTGGCTTTCTAAACTCGCGACGTTTGCTTCAACAGCAATTTCACGTTGTAGCACTTGCTGCTCACGGCTCAGCTTTGATACTTGATACAACAATGTTAATAGCGTCAACGATTGTGATACCGCATCTGATGGTGACTTGATCACCTCCTCACCGTTAAGCGCTTTCATCGTTGTGCTCATTAATGAGCTCACCGTCGGTGCAAGAGCGCTCATTAGGTTTGCAACAACTTGAGCTTGGTTACTCACTGTAGGAGCTTTAGGTGTCTCTAACTGGTAGCGTGCTGCACCAGAAACACCTGACTCACTTTGGCTTTTAACGGCGCCCGCTTCAAGCTTTGTTTCCGGCGCTTTTTCTGCTTTGTTGGTTTTAATGGTGTCGCCTAAACCGTATAGTTCACCACGACCCGTTCCGCCTACTTTATCTAGCATAATAAACTCCTTATACCGTTGCAGGACGGCTTAACACCGTTTGCATAGTTTCACTTTTCGCTTGAATCATTTGCATGATGAGGCTCATCAGCTCTTGGAAGTCTTCCATCAACTTACCAATCTCTTCTTTGAGCTTATCAATGACAGCCTGGCTTAACGTCATTTTGGCTCGAAGATCTGTGATATCAGCCTGAATCTCTGTCACGTGAGCATTGTTAGCAGCATGGACACTGTCCGTTGCGCCTTTACCCACATTGACGGCAAGATCGACGGTTTCTGCGCCATAACGAATCGCTTTCGCTGTTGTTGTCGCAGCTTTTGTGCCCATATCTGCCACTTTCGCCATGTTTGCAGCGGCTTTCGTAGCGATTTCCGTGACCTTTTGAGCTACCTTACCAGCACCTTTTGCTGCAAGTTTCGCGATACCGCCAGCAGCTGCACCACCAAACGTCACTACAGCTCCGATAACCGCGACGGCGATTTCTAATGCCATTACGACTTTGTTTAGCACATCGACATTTACGCCCGCTTCTTTTAGCGCATCTTGAACGGCTGGCTCTTGCAACGCCATGCTCACTGCTCCCATGACGCCACCAGCGATCATAAGTGCACCGGCTGCTGCACCAACACCCGTTGCCACCATTACGGCACCAACAACAATAGAAACCACCGCACTGATCCAACCAAAGATCTTCGCTGCTAAGCCTGATTTTTGGGCTTCTTTTGCAGCGGCTTCCGATTCTTTGATTTTGTCTTGGTTTTCCACCATCTCTTTTTCGTGCTTAGCTTTTGCGACCTTCACTTCCTGAATTTTCAGCTCGTTTTGAGCACTTTTCAGTTTATCCGTGATAGCAGCAAGCTCTACTTCAAAATCATCAGCAGATCCTGCGATGATTTTGACGGCAATCGAACCTGTTTGGTCTGCAACTGCATGGAGAGATTTTGCAATGGTATCGACGATCTTTTGCAGCTGTGCCATGGCTTTTAGCGTCAAATCATTCACTTTGTCACTAACAGCTGCGTTAGGTGCATCTAACTGAACTTTTACTTTTCCGGTGTTCAGTACATCTGCATCTTTACTCTTCACGTTTTCTACCGTCACAGAAGGCGTCGCTGTAGACGCCGTTTTCTGCACGTTATCTAACGTGGCTTGGCCAGATTCAGGGCTATAAACCTGTGTCTGGATGCGGTCAAGTGCAATAGAACTCATAGTCTAATTACTCCTTTTTATTTCTCACCGCTTCTAACATGATGCCTGCACGCTCATGCAAATCTGCATATTGTGATTTTCCGGCAGACATCTCCTTCGCGCTGTAAAACCCACTCTCTGCTTCTGTCAGTTGTTCCAGTTTCAGGTGACATTCAGCAGAGTGAAAAGGTGGGCGTGGATCATTTACGCCCACTAGCGCTGCGTAGCTGTAGGCGTCTATTGCCTGCAGATACTCACCCAACTCCTGACGAGCCGCGCCAAGGCCAATGAAAAATCGCGCCTGATAATGATCAAGCATGCTGAGTAATTGAAATACTTTCGCTGCTTGCTCAATCTTTCCCGATTGGAAAAAGTTGTAACCTACGGCATAAATATGTTCGATGGTGTCCTGAGACACATCGTGCAACATTTTTAACGTGCCTCCCTCTTCCAAAAAAGACAGCAGTTCTTCTGCTTGCATTTGAGATGGATCGGTCGCGTTTGTTTTAGTCATGGTTGGTTATCCTTAAATGGCTCGTAGGATTTCTTGTAAAATACTGTGGTACTTCTGAACAAACTTGTTCATCGCTTCAACGGTCGAGTTGTATTGAGAACTGGTGTCGTTCAGCTCAGTGGTTTTGATTTGCACTTCATCGTTAAGCAACTTGGATTTAGCACTGACAGAACTAGAAAAATTAGACAGCTTTTTCGACTTCTCTTCGTCTTGGTACGAAGCACCATCACCGATAGTAATACCTTGTGTTTGAAGGAAGTCTCTATGGTTTGTTATCTTATTATCCGTCAAATACTTGTACTCAGGTGAAGCTTCAAAATCCGTTTGATTGCTGTAGTTAAAGTCACTCGCTTTGAAGTTACTTTCTGGATATCCCGGTTTGTAAACCCCATCAACACTTTGCGTAGAGTGAATTTTTGATTGCACAACACCAAAAACTTTAAGCTGTATTGTGAGATCCTCTAATGCTTCTTTCTGGTCATTACGTTTCTCTAAACGGTTAACACGACGCTCATTTAGTGCAAGCAGCACTTGCTCATCAAAACGGTCTCCAATGCTGGACTCAACAACGGCCAACAAATCACGAGCCGTTAGAGAGTGCTCTGCTCTCACCTCGCGATCCGCTTTCTCTTTATCGGTGATATTGAGTAGACGCTCTTTCAATGCCCCTAAGTTCTTGCGCAATGCCTCGTATCGCTCAGTAAATGAAGCCCCGGTAGATTCACCTTTTACTATTTTTTCAAACTGTAATCGGATATCTCGTTCGGTGTTTTCTTTGATCAAATTAACTTGAGCTGCCGTTATTTGTGTCTTTTGGACATCGGCTATCGCGCTGTCCTGGTAAAAGTCGTCGATTTCTATATTTGTTAAACTCACCGCGAAGTTGGCGAACAGACTAGAAAGGGTCAAAGGCTCAGTTCCACCAATGACAGTATTAAGTGCTGCTTTTAGATTGTTCGTTCCACTCGCCTCGCCATAAGCTGCGCTATATTGGCCTTTCACTTGAGCGGCCATTTCATCTAACGCTTCTTTAAGCTGCTGTTTAGAAATACCAGGAGTCCAGGTAATTCTGCTAGCTAGCGAACTTGCGTCATCGGTGCTTAAAGTAATACCGATGCCTTGAAAACTACTTTTTAATTGAGCTGAGACTTGAAGAGCGAAACTCTCTTTAGTCAACAGAAAATCTGAGCTCTTCAGCTGCGCGAGATTAACGGAACCTAGGCTACTAAAGGCATTGCGAAGAAAAGAAATAGAAGCATCTCTCACTTCACGGGAGCCCATTTGATTAGCAAGCTCTGCAACAAAAAGAGAAATTTCTTTGGTGGCATTAGCCAGACCTGTCTCGGAGAGGTTGGCGATCTGCTCCGCTTGGTTACCCTGAGTGCCCAGATTAAATTGACTAACAAACTCAGTAGATAACGAGCTATCTACGTTTTCCGTCAGTAACTTACTAAACCAAGCCTGAAACTGATTTGATAGCGTTTGGTTTGTTTGAGCATTAAACTCGGCTGCGGTTAATTCGCCATCTGAGTTAGCACTTTGTAGCGACTTTATCCAAACAGATGCGGTGTCGGTCAATGATATATCAGCAAACGCGTTATTTTTCGCTTTTAGGTTTTCAAGTGTATCAACATAAAGCGCGATGCTTTGTGATTCCGTTTGTCCCGAGATAGTTGGCAATGAAGAGATTAGAGAGGCAAGTTGCTGAGTCTCTGCTTCACCCAGTACAGGGGTAAATGCCTCTATCAAGTTTTGTTGGAAAGTGGGTAATGGTGCACTACTCGCAGCTGTGTCTGTTGCTCCTGTCGTAGAGCCAGTCGTTTTCATATTCGTCATTTCCAAACCTCTAAATCATCATGCCGCGCATCACTGTGGGACGCTTTCTGCGTTTACCTGACGTACCTTGTAGCTGATTTTGTTGTTGCCGGCGGCGCTGGACTTCGTCTATTAGCTCTTGCTCTGCACGTTTCATGGTATTTACTGGCGCTTTTATGCCGCCAAGTAAAACATCACCCGCAACAGGACCAACACCTAAGCCTTCCAATAGCTCGTTAAAAATATCGGTTCTGTCTTCAGCTTTTCTAATGGCAAGCTCAGCGTTCTCAATCGCATCGGTAAACGGTTGCTTCATCTTGATTCCTATCTTAAAGCGGGTCATCTCATCGGTGCTGTCAGTAACAGTCGTGAGTTTTTACTTTTTCAACTTTTTCAAAGGTCTATAATCTGCTAGGCGTAAACAGTACCAGTCGTCTAGCTCATCATGGCTTGCACCGCATGCTTTTAGATAGAACTGTGCCAATCGCTGGCTGCTCATGTTGCTACCACGTAACACATCGACGTTGCCGCGAATGACCCAATCGGAGGGATAAAGTTGAATGGCATGTTCAGCCAAGAGAAATAAGCCGGCAAAGGGGTTACTCAACCCCAATTTGGGACGAACGCGTTTCAGAAGAACGATGATGATTTCACCGTCCTCCACCCGAAAAACGAGCTCTAAGCCTTCAACTTCAATTCGATAACCAAGTTGAATTTCACTTTGTTGCCAAAAGTATGGCGTCACTTCGATCCCCGCTTGCGCCAGCGAGAGTATTAGTTTTGTTTTCATTACATCCCCACCCTTCCAAGTGGCTGAATATTGATTTGCTGGGTTAGTTCTTGAAATGACAAAACGGGCAGATCGTAGTATTCCGATTCAATAAGCTTTCGCACATATCGGCGTACATCCATAGACACAACTAGCACAGGTTTATTCGGCATGCGGCTTAAGTCACCAATGGTCTGTTTCACATCACTGACAAATTGTTGCGTTACTGACGGATCTAACGCCAAGTAACTCCCTGCTGAGGTTTGACGAATACCGCTGCGTATTGTGTCTTCGAGATTTTGATCCAATAAGTAAGCGGGCAACATGTTTTGTCCGCTTGCGTATTTGTAGCAAATGTAACGTTTTAAGCTGGAACGAATGTACTCCGTCAGCTGTACAACATCTTTCTCTTTTTGGCCCCACTCAACCATCGCTTCCAAGATCACGCGAAGGTTTCGGATAGAAATGTCTTCAGAAACCAAGCGTTGCAAGATTTCCGTCATTTTTTGCAACGGAACAATACGCTGGGCCTCTTTGACTAACTCCGAATAACTGCCTTCCATCTGCTCCAACAGATAACGCGTCTCCTGAATACCAATAAAGTCTTGTGCGTACTCCTTGAGAACATGAGACAAGTGGTACGTTAAAATCCTGTCGGGTGTGAGAAAACCGACATGACTGGCTACGAGTTTTTGCTCATAACTCTGTGCCACCCAAATGCTAGAAATACCAGGTAGAAAATCTTCATCTTGCTCATAAGGCACGCCTAATAAATCGATCTGTTCATTCCCTTCTGTCACCAAGAGTTGATCTTTAACAATTCGTCCTCGTGCAACCGGGACTTCTTGTAACTGAATTAAGTACTCGCCATTTTGCATCCCCTCGTTAAAGCGCAGGTGGATGCCTGGGAAAGGCACACCTAGGTCGAGATATAGTGCGCGTCTAACCCTTGCTAGCTCTTCATTTAATGCGACCGCTTCCAAGCTTTCCTGAAGGCTCGCGTCAAGATCAATCAACAGCGGGACCGTCATGGCGAACTCTTCTTGCTCACCTAACTTACCTTTGCTGTTTCTAGAAGGCGTGGGTTTGCTTGGCTTCGCCGCTGGCGAACCGGCCCCTTGCGAAACAAAGCTTGATAAGTCGGTGCTATCTGATTCCGCTTGTTTTTTCTGTTGATAGAAAAGGAAGAAACCACCACCACCAACCACGGCGGCCAAGACCAGAAAAGTGATTTTTGGAAACCCAGGAATGAGTGCGAACAGCACCAAAAGCACACCACCAATAAGAAGCGCACGTGGCTGAGCAATGACCTGTCCACCAATGTCCGACCCAAGATCAGAAGAGTCTTCATGAGAAACACGCGTCACGATAATACCGGCGGTAATCGCGATAAAGAGTGCCGGGATCTGCGACACCAAACCATCGCCAACGGTCAAAATCGCAAATAACTCAAGTGCTTCAGAAGCACTCATGCCTTTTTGCGTTACCCCGATCGTGACGCCACCTAAGATGTTGACCACAATGATGACCAGACCCGCAATGGAGTCGCCTTTAACGAACTTCATCGCGCCATCCATCGAGCCATACATTTGGCTTTCTTTTTCAATCAGTGATCGTCGGTGCCTAGCTTCGTGTACGTCAATTACTCCGGCACGCATGTCACCGTCAATACTCATCTGCTTACCAGGCATCGCATCGAGTGAGAAGCGCGCACTAACTTCTGCTACCCTTTCTGAGCCTTTGGTGATCACCATAAACTGAACAATGGTAATGATCAGGAACACAACGATACCGACCACTAAGTTACCGCCCACAACGAAGTTACCGAATGTATAAACGATTTGACCAGCATCGCCTTGTAGCAAGATCAAACGGGTTGTCGTGATAGATAAAGACAGACGAAACAATGTCGTGATCAATAGCACCGCAGGAAATGCAGAGAACTCAAGTGGCGTGGTGATGTAAATCGCTAACATAAGCAGCACCACTGCAATGCTCATGTTGGTGCCAATCAGTACATCCACCAGTGCGGTAGGAAGTGGCAATATCATCATAAAGACGATCGCGAGTAACATCACCGCAAGCATGATGTCTTTGCGTTGCCCTACTTTGTTTAGAATATCGATCAACTTATTCATGTGATTCACTATTTAAAGATTGCAGATAGCGTCGGTGCGCTTGGCGTGCCCCATCGACGTCATTTTGTTTCCAACGCGCTTGGCTTAAACAAAACCAGAGTCCTGCCGAGTCAGGATGAAGGTCGGATTTTAATAAGTGCTCACACACCTCAATCGCCCGGGTATATCGACCACTTTGTAAACACGCCACAGCAAGTGTTTGCATCGCCTCTTTGTGCTGCGGTTCTATTTCTAGAACCGCATCGAGAATAGAAATGGCATGCTCTGGCTTTTGGTATTGAACTTGTAGCGCAGCGTGAACAAGTAAGAGTTCAATGTCTTTGGATCTCAACATGTTGGTTAGACCTGAATAAGGAGATTGAGCGCCATAGTAAGGTAACGCTGATCAAGTTGTGTACTTTGTAGCGTTTCGGATGCTTTGATAAAAGAAACGGAGCCTGAGTCCTGTGCAAGAACTTGCAGCTGAGCCAACGTTTCATCGAACTGTTGGCGGTACTTTTCTGGACGCAACAATTCTGAGTGCAACAATTTTGGCTTGGTTAACGCGATTAGGTATTGGTCTGAAGGCCTGAGGTCATAGAGCTTCTCTAAATGCGTAGCGACCGCCTGTCCATCCGGAAGTAATTGAAACCGTTCAGGGAAATCGGCCTTAACCTCACTATGAGTAACATGCGTGAAGGCTTCTATGCCTACGTTTAAAGTGCTAACTCGAGTCATGAGCCTGCCACATCGTTATGTAGACGAGCCAAAAGCGTAAACGCTTGCTCTAAGGTCGGAAGTGTTACTTCTTCTCCTTTTAGCCTTGCTGAAAAAACCAGAGTTTGCTCATCTAACAAGCCGGTTTTAATTTCGAAAGGCCAGCCTTGATCGGCATGACACAAACACAGTGCACTTTGAATCATGTCACTGGTTTGATGCCAAGATAACGCTCGAGACAACATCAAGAATAACTGCTCACCCTGTCGCTCAATATGCAGCGTACCACTTTGCTCAAAATCCAGCTGCACCCGTCCAGCTGATGAGAAATCGACGGCATCGAGCCCCATTCCTCGGCAAAATTCATCGACGGATGCATCAATCCAACTCATCTTCCCACGCTTCCTCTTCTTCTATATCAATGGCTTCGTCTAGCGCCTTTTGTACCGCTTGGATTAAATTCTGTCGTTGTTCTTCATCGGCGAATACGTCAATTGGGATTGCGCGAACTAACTTATGGAACTCTCGAAAAAAATCGATTTTTTGTTCTACCGCCGTCAATTCCATTGCGTTGGCGACTTTCCATATCTCATCACTGCTTACCCATCGCTGCTCTACCAACGCAATCACATCAGCCATCAAATTAGAAACTTGATAAGCCATAATTCGTCCTTTCCGGTTTAAACATTTGGAACAGCTGATTCACACGATCTTGCAACGTATTTAGAGTTTTGAGTTTTTGCATATCGGACATCAACCACTGCAACTTAACCGAATCGATACTGCTACCTTGAACACTAAGATCTGCACTCATGCCTTGCAGCATAAAGTCAACAGCAGTCGATACCTCCTGCTCACCAAAGCGCGCCACTACATCTTGATAAGCCGCGCCGAGCCCTTGATAACTATGAACGGTATCGCGGTAGAAGCCGCGCAGCTGATGCAAAGAGCTAAACTCTTGCTCTTGGCTGTATTCATCAGCAAAATTTGAGACACGGATTTCCGTATCAATTTGAGACCATGTATCTGGGTTTTGCTCGATTCTTAGAAGTGCTTGGTCAATCAGCGCTAGTAGGTGTTTACTTTCTGGACTCGCACTCAAAAACTTTTTAACGGCTTTTAGGGCGAGGTATTGATGGCTTTTCTCCTCGGAAAACCCATTCAAGTAGGCTTGTAATTGCGCGATGGTCGAGATATTTCCTCCCGCCATTTTTGTAGCCAAATCTTTGATCTTTTGATTCTTTTCAAGATCAGGGACTTTTCTTAAATAGTCCGAAACGAGTTCATGTGCTTCATTAACTCGAACACCACTGTCTTTCACTTTGCGCTTGGTCAGATCTTTCTCTGCTTTTTCGGAACCGAGTGAAGTGAGTTCTTCCATCGCATCAAAAAGTGATTGTGTGGCATTGTGAACACGGACGGTTTCACCGCGATAATTGCCTTTTTGTGAAACGTCGGGGCGAGACGATTCCAACCCGTTTTGGATAGACGCATCAAACTTTGGATTTGTTGCGATATGATTGTTGATAATACTCATTCACTTGCACTCCTTCCGCACAATACAGGCGAATTATAGGAAGTGCGCTTTTTTGAAGCTGTCAAAATCAGACGTGTTTTTTTAGTGCGCTTTCAGTTTTCTAAAAACTCCCGACTGATATTCACTATAAATTGATTCTTATACTTTCTATCCTCTCAGCATCAATCATTGCGCATATTTTTACCTTGAACGATTTCTCATACATCACTGATATCCAACAATCTGCGATTAAACACACGCGTTTGATCCAAATTCGCGGGCGCGTTACACAAGTCACCGGCACCATTATCAAAGCTGTCGTCCCTGGCGTTCGTGTAGGTGAACTGTGTGAGTTGCGTAATCCCGATCAAACTCTGTCTTTGTTAGCGGAAGTGGTTGGCTTCCAGCAGCATCACGCTCTGCTCACCCCGTTAGGAAATATGTTTGGGATTTCCTCAAATACAGAAGTAAGCCCAATGGGCAAAATGCACGAAGTGGGTGTTGGCGACCACCTGTTAGGTACAACGCTTGACGGGCTTGGACGTCCTTTCGATGGTACGCAGAGTCAGGAACCAAGTGCTTGGTATCCTGTTTATCGCGATGCGCCACCACCAATGCAACGTAAACTAATTGAAAAGCCAATCTCTCTTGGCGTTCGATCCATTGATGGGCTACTGACCTGTGGTGAAGGTCAGCGCATGGGTATTTTTGCAGCGGCTGGTGGGGGTAAAAGTACCCTACTGGCAAAACTGATTCGCTCCGCAGAAGTTGACGTGACCGTTCTCGCCTTAATTGGTGAACGCGGACGCGAAGTACGCGAGTTTATTGAGCATGACCTAGGCGAAGAAGGAATGGCCAAATCGGTTTTAGTGGTCGCTACCTCTGATCGCCCAGCAATGGAGCGCGCCAAAGCCGCTTTTGTTGCCACTTCTATCGCAGAATATTTTCGTGACCAAGGTAAACGCGTGCTACTGCTGATGGATTCTGTAACGCGTTTCGCCCGCGCACAGAGGGAGATTGGACTAGCCGCAGGCGAGCCACCAACACGACGTGGCTATCCGCCTTCCGTTTTTGCCGCTTTGCCAAAGCTGATGGAACGAGCTGGACAATCAGACAAAGGATCAATTACAGCACTGTACACCGTGTTGGTGGAAGGTGACGACATGACAGAGCCTGTCGCGGATGAAACTCGCTCAATTCTAGACGGGCACATCATTCTCTCGCGTAAACTTGCGGCAATGAACCATTACCCTGCGATTGATGTACTTCGCTCAGCAAGCCGAGTTATGAATCAAATCGTTGAATCCGATCATCAGGCGTCTGCTGCTCATATTCGCGAAATGTTAGCTAAGTATGAAGAAGTTGAGCTGCTAATCAAAATTGGCGAATACCAACATGGCGCAGATAGCCGAGCGGATTTGGCCATTGCACAAAGTGATGATATATGCGCCTTTTTACGCCAAGGCACGCATGAACCAAGCGATCTTGATGGCGCTATCGCTCAACTTAAAGGGATGGCGAAACAATGATAGAACGCTTATTAGAAATCAAAAAAATTCGCGCTGAACGTGCGGATAAAGCCGTCAAGCGTCAAGAATACCGAGTGTCAAACGCCGCAGCACAGGTTCAAAAGGCCGAACGTTCTGTCGCGGACTATCACGTTTGGCGCCAGGAAGAAGAAGAGCGACGTTTTGCTAAAGCAAAACAACAAACGCTCGTTCTCAAAGAGCTGGAAACATTAAGACAAGAAATCGCGTTGTTAAGAGAGAGAGAAGCCGAACTTAAACAACGTGTGGCCGAGTCAAAAAAAGCGCTTGAAATCGAACGCTCGGCACTTAAAGAAAAGCAAAAAGAGGCGCGACAAGCCCATAAAACCAAAGAAAAATTCGTTCAGTTGCAGCAACAAGAAGTCGCGGAAAAATCGCGAGAAAGGCAATACCAAGAAGAACTCGAACAGGAAGAGTTTCGCACTGTCGACATTATCTAAAGGTTCACTATGCGCATTACCCCAACAACTGAAACATCGAATACGCTGCACAAATCAACGCCGGAACAAGCGCCTCTCGAGAAGGAGGCCGAGCTTCAATCACAATTCGAGCATGCAATGACGAAGAAGCCTAGCAAGGGAAAGGAGTCTATCGTTGGGAATCCCCAAAAAAATCATACTGGCGAAGAAGACATACCGCTAAGGCATAAGACATCTCAAGGTCTAGATAAGAAACTTAACCTATCGAACCAAGAAGCCAACGCTGACAAAAACATCTCCACTTTAAAAGGTCAAAGTGACGTCGTCAGTAAGAGAGATATAGAGAAATCGCAAGACGACGCAGCAAATAGCGAAGAAATAATTAGCAAAAACAATAAATTGCTTAAACATGATGGAAAAAGCGATGGCGACACAGTTCTAAGCTCCCCTTCTACCGAGCGTGTTGATCCTCACTTTCAAGCTCATTTGAAAGATGATAAACCGACGCCGATGGATAAACATACCTCGCCGGAGTATCTCTCTACGCTTGAATCTGGCTTGCTCCCCCAAAATGCGACAGCGACAGAGCTCGCTCAAGATGGGATTAACATTGTTGGCTTAACGAAAAGGCAAACTGAAAAAACGCACAATAAGCGTGCAACTCCGCCGCTACAGAATACAGGCAAACGATCAGACCAAACTGGTGGCCTGCCTGAAACCAAGCCTCTTGAAAAAATCGTGACGAAAAGCGCACTAGTCGCCGTTAAAACGGATGAAGAAAAAGTGCCGTCTCAACCCCTTGCAAGTGCGGTAACACAAGGCGATGTCATCCTAAAAAGTGTTGCTTCGCAGGCTCAACCAAGCCCAACGCGAGACGTAAACCAATTACTCCAGCAATTGGTGGACAAAATCTATGTTGCTCTGCCAACCGCATCGGACAACAAAGAGGTTCGGCTGTTTCTAAGTGAAGGACAATTAAAAGGTGGCGAAATCCACATCAAGTTGGACGCTCAAGGGTATAGCGTGACGATTCGACAAGAGCATGCCCTTTCCATTATTAGCCAGCAAGCTAGACAAGATCTTGCTGAACGGCTAAACCGATTCTGCGGTGAGCAGCCACTTCGCTTAGCGATCAGCGAACAAACTCAACAGCTCGATCAACAACAACATGAACAACAACACTCACGCCAACAACGCAGCGTGTATGAAGAATGGCAAGCGGAGAATGACCTATGACGCCGTTAATAATACCCAAAGTGGATGCAGAAAGTATCGCGCTTAGCAATCAACTTTGTGCAAAACAGTGCCACTTCCAAGGGACTGATGGTCAGAGCGTATCGATTACTGTTGCTCAAATCCCTTCATTTGAAGGGTTCCGTTTAACCACGTTGATCGGAGGGCAAACCCTACAAGTAGACTTTTCTCGTGCGCAGCTCCAACATTGGCTGAAATCGACCTTAAATGCTACTGCGTTTGAGTCCCTACCTAACTCCCTCCAGTTAGCACTTTTGAGCTCACAGATAGAACCGCATAGTGAGGCAATCAAAGCGCTATTTGGTCAGTTACCCATTCTTAGTCAACTACAGCCGTTAGAGGCGAGCCTGGCCCAAGAGCATACTTTAATGTTAACCCTCAATAAGCCTAACGGCTCTCTTTGTTTGTGGGTTAGCGAAGGATCAGACGTGTTGTTGGATGCGCTACCAAACAGCGCTGCTCTACAAGCTCGACACCTCGCTTTACCTGTGTGGTTAAGTCTTGGAAGGACCCATTTAACGTTAAGCGAATTTAATTCGCTCGAGCTGGGAGATGTCATCTTTTTTGACGATGGTTACATCGCCAAGCAACAAGCCATTTTTCAAGTATCTAACCAGAATCTCTGGCGCTGCCAGCTAGATGACCAAACTCTTCACATTATTGAAAAAGAAACCAATATGAATGACGTAAACACTTCAGAAATGTTAACCGACCACCAGCAACTGCCTGTGGAACTCACGTTTGATATCGGCCATCAAACCATCACGCTAGAGCAGCTTAACCAGCTTCAGCCAGGGTACGTATTCGAGCTAAACCAGCCTGTATCTAAGCCGGTAACATTGCGTGCCAACGGCAAAATCATTGGTGAGTGTGAACTGGTTAATGTTAACGAACATTTAGGTGTGCGCGTAGTGGAGCTGTTCGGTGGCACGCAGGAGCCAGCATGATCCAATTACCCGACGAGCTCAATCTCATTGTCAGCTTAGCACTGCTGGCACTGATCCCATTTATCGCCATGATGGCGACGTCATTTGTGAAACTCGCCGTTGTATTCTCACTGCTGCGTAACGCTCTCGGTGTACAGCAAATTCCGCCGAATATGGCGCTTTACGGATTGGCCATCATTCTGTCAATTTTCATCATGGCTCCCGTCGGGTTTGAAACCTACGACTACGTAAAGCAGCATGATATCTCCCTTGAAGATTCTGCAAGTGTAGAAGGCCTCATTGAAAGCGGTTTACAGCCTTATCGAGAATTTTTGAAAAAGCATATTCGGGAAACCGAAGCCATATTCTTCACTGATGCTGCACGCACATTGTGGCCACAGAAGTACGTAGACCGTTTAGAGTCGGACAGCTTATTGCTCTTACTGCCCGCATTTACCGTCAGCGAGCTTACTCGCGCTTTTGAAATTGGCTTTCTGTTGTACTTACCGTTCATCGCTATTGACCTAATTGTGTCGAATATCCTACTCGCGATGGGGATGATGATGGTATCGCCAATGACGATTTCCCTCCCCTTCAAATTGTTGCTTTTTGTCTTGCTTGACGGCTGGACAAAGCTCACCCACGGCTTAGTGTTGAGTTACGGTTAATCACGGAGAAAGTATGCATTCTGCTGAAATCATTCATTTCACGACTCAAGCATTAACCCTAGTGTTGTACTTGTCATTACCGCCGATTTTAGTCGCAGCATTGGTTGGTACATTGGTGTCGCTTGTTCAGGCGTTAACTCAGGTCCAAGAACAAACGTTAGGCTTTGTGGTCAAGCTTATCGCGGTCATTATTACGCTGTTCGTCACAACGCAATGGCTAGGGGCAGAGCTCCACGCCTTCGCCTCGCTTGCTATGGATAAAATTCCTCAAATACGATGAGTTATCACGACTTACACCAGGCTTTATTTTTGTACAGCCTGACGTTACCTCGATTAATGGCGTGCTTCATCTTTTTGCCTATTTTGAGCAAGCAAATGCTAGGCGGCACCATGGTGAGAAATGGTGTGCTTTGCTCACTCGCGCTGTTTATATTTCCGATGATTAATCAGCAAAGCTTGCCCGCAGAAACCGACGGCATTTGGCTGATAGTGATTTTAGGTAAGGAGGTATTAATTGGGCTGTTGATAGGGTTTGTTGCTGCTATCCCCTTTTGGGCGATAGAAGCGGCCGGTTTTCTGGTCGACAACCAACGTGGGGCTGCCATGGCAAGTATGTTTAACCCAACGCTAGGCTCACAATCCACACCAACAGCCGTGTTGCTGACCCAAACGTTGATTACCCTGTTCTTCTCTGGCGGGGGCTTTGTCACTTTTATCTATGCGTTATTCAAAAGCTATACATCTTGGCCGATTGTGGACTTTTTCCCAACCGTTAGCGACGCATGGGTGAGCTTCTTCTACGCGCAATTTGAACAGCTTATGTGGCTTGGTGTGTTGATGTCCGCTCCACTAGTGTTGGCAATGTTTCTTGCTGAGTTTGGTCTGGCGCTTATCAGTCGTTTTGCACCGCAATTGAATGTTTTTTTCCTTGCCATGCCAATAAAAAGTGCCATCGCGAGTGTTTTACTGATCGTGTATCTCGGAATAATGATGGATCACTTTGAAGTACAGTTTTACGGCATTACCCGATTCGCAGAACAACTCAATACCATTTGGCAATAACGCTTAGGATTCTTTATGAGTGCAGAAAAAACAGAGCAACCCACCGCAAAAAAGTTACGCGATGCTCGGCAGAAAGGTCAGGTTGCCAAAAGCCAAGAAATCGTATCGTCTGCATTAATTTTGGCGCTCATAATTGTACTGTTTGCGTTCGCCGATTATTACATGTCGCACATCTCAGCGCTTATTCTCCTACCAAGTAAGCTTGCTTATCAGGGTTTCCAAGATGCGCTAGTCGATGTCGCTATCGCCATCGCAAAAGAAATTGCCTATCTACTCGCTCCGATTATTCTGGTTGCTGCACTCGTCGCCGTCTTTTCCAATATGGGGCAGTTCGGATTCCTATTTAGTGGTGAATCCGTTAAACCCGACATCAAAAAGATCAATCCCGTCGAAGGGGCCAAACGCATTTTTTCCCTCAAGAGTGTGATTGAGTTTATCAAGTCGATCCTTAAAGTCTCTCTTCTTTCCTGCATTATCTGGGTGACATTACGCGGTAACATCAACGCTTTAATGCAAATTCCAACTTGTGGGCTAGAATGTGTCCCGACCATTACTGGCGTCATGATTAAACAATTAATGATTATCTCTTCGGTAGGCTTCATCGTCATCGCTGCCGCAGATTTTGCGTACCAGAAATTTGATCACACGAAAAAGCTCAAAATGAGCAAGGACGAAGTGAAGCGCGAATACAAAGAGATGGAAGGCAGTCCAGAAATAAAAAGCAAACGTCGTCAATTGCACCAAGAGCTACAAGCCTCCAATCAACGCGAAAACGTTAAACGTTCTAATGTATTAGTTACAAACCCAACACATATCGCGGTTGGCCTTTATTACAAGAAAGGCGAAACTCCCCTGCCCGTCATCACTTTGATGGAAACCGATTCGGTAGCCAAACGTATGGTCGCAATCGCTAAAGAGGAAGGCGTGCCTGTGATGCAAAAAGTCCCTCTTGCTCGTGCACTATACGCCGACGGTAACATCGACCAGTACATCCCAAGCGATCTTATTGAGGCAACTGCGGAAGTGCTTCGTTGGTTGGCCTCGTTAGAGTCCGAGGCGGACTGACAAACCACATCCCATTCAAGATCTGGGCTTACAACTGCCCAGCTTTCAACCTCGATACTTTCAACGCTATAATGCGGTATCCTTTAACTGTATGTTGTTTTATGAAATCTAGCTTAAGCATCCGCTCCTACACGAAACGTATGAGCCGACATACTCATAGTGATTATCATCAACTGGTGCTTCCTCTCCAGGGCAACATACATATTGATATGGATAATTATGTCGGAAAGGTGGCGGTTGGCGACTGCATAGTCATCCCCAAAAGTTGTGCTCACGGTTTTAATGCCGAAGAGTCATCACGCTTTATTGTTGCGGATATGACCACTTTGCCCACTCATTTGATGGATAGTAGTGTGTCTGTGTTTTCGATTAGCCCGCCTCTACTGAGCTTTATCCAGTTTGTCGAAAAGCAACTTGAGTATCAGGTTAATGATGAAATTGAAAACTCAATGGTTGCAACCTTCTACCTGTTGCTGGAGCAACAAAAGCGGTCTCGCTCCGTAGATTCGCGTATTCGAGATGTACAGGTTTTGATCGCCGAGCAGCTTGATCAGCCACTCACCATTGCCTCATTAGCGAATGCCGCTTGCTTGAGTCCGACGCAGTTTAAAAAGCTTTTTAAAGAGCAGCTAAAAATGAGCGTCCATAAGTACATTACACTACAACGTATGGAAAAAGCCAAAGCACTACTGACTCATACAGACCTTCCAGTCCAGTTGATAGCTGAACGAGTTGGCTATAGTGACCTTTCCGCGTTTAGTCGACGGTTTTCAATGCATTTTGGCATGTCTCCTAGAGAGTTTTCCCGGTAGTCACTAAAATAGTCCTCTGGAACAAGTATTCCGTCTTTTCAGCACAAAAATCTCTATCGCTTTCTTTTATTCTTTCTACCCTAAAACAGCCATTCACTAGGTAGAAATTACAGTGTTAAAAAAACATTTCACCGACTATCAATTAGGAACTTTATCCATACTTTTTGCTTCAACCCTGTGGGGAACGACGGGCACCGCTGCCAGCTTGGCACCGGATGTCAGTGCTCTCGCCATTGGCGCATTTTCTATGGGTATTGGTGGATTTATGCAAGCATGTCTGTCTGCGAAGTCACTGAAGAGAGATTTTCGAAAAGTCGTACATAAGAAGAAAACGTTACTGGTTAGTATTATCGCCTTAGCCACCTACCCACTGGCTTTTTATTCATCAATGCGATTCGCCGGTGTGGCTATTGGTACGGTTGTTTCTATCTCCACTGCACCTTTCTTTTCTGCTTTGTTAGAGTGTCTCTTTAGCCGAAATCAGACCATAACCAAGCGCTGGATGATGAGTTTCGCAATCGGGGTCATTGGCATTACCTTGTTGTTGGCTTCTGAGTCATCCGCAAATAGCTTATTTGATCATGATATGAAGCATTGGGGTGTATTACTTGGCCTATTGGCAGGTTTGACGTACGCCATTTACTCATGGGGAGTAAAGACTATGATTGACCACGGCATTGAATCGCAAACGGCCATGGGAAGTGTTTTTGGTATTGGTGGAGTTTTGCTTCTACCAACACTTTTCATCACGGGCGATAATCTATTTGCATCATCAACTAATACGACGGTCATGCTCTACATGGCCTTGATTCCAATGGGGTTAGGTTACGTCGCTTTTGGGTTTGGGCTACGGTTTGTTACAGCCAGTGGAGCTAGCATACTCACGCTATTTGAACCTGTTATCGCAGCAGCACTAGCAGTTGCGATTGTTGGGGAAGAAATTTCTTTCATTGGTTGGGTTGGTATAACGTTGACACTTGTGTGTTTGTTTCTTCAGTCGAAAAGTTAAATTCAATGGACATGAGCCAGCCCCAAAAAGGAACGCTGACGGTAGATAAAGTAAGGAGCAGCACCTACCCCCTACTTTACCATTTGAAATTACACCCAGCCTTCAGCCAAGTACATCAATCGCAATTGACTTGGTGAGCCTAGTTTTTCTAGCGCATCTAACTGGACGTCACTCAGGTTTGGGCATTTATCAAGATAAACTCGTCCGTTTGCTGCATCTAGGGGGAGCTTGTAGGTTAGCTTTTCGTTTATTTTACTTGCTTCCCCTTTATCAATCGCTCGAACAGCTGGCATGAGCCAATCCCAATCTTCTCCTAACAGTTTTTTAAACGCCCCGTTAGCAATAGACTCGGTTTTACTTGGTGCATCCTCTGGGCTTAGCTTCAAGATAGAATCTACGTCAGGAACCAAGTGCTCACTTGGCTCTGAACCCAACATCTTTTTCAGTGTTAATCGAGCGGCTTCCATCTCTTGTGCTTCTTTAGGCGCTTGAGGAGAAGTCATTGCAGTATCCTCCTTAGGGCCAAGGTACGCCATTAATGCGCGGACAGAAGCCGGATCTTGCATACTGAAGGTAAAGTCTCCTTTTGCATTGGAAACTTCAAGTCTAGGTAAAACACCAGACATTTCGCCTTGCATAAGTTGCTCTTTTACTTCCGTATTTAACCCGTATGCCCCAGCTTGGTTCGCCACAAAGCCACCGCCACTCATGATAGCAGTCGTTGCCGCAGAACCGATTGCCTCTTTTGCTATCGGTGTGACGCCCACCGTTGCTACAGAGCTAACACCGAACGTGCCCAGGCTCCCCGTCGCCATACCTAACGTAGCTCCAATGCCACCTTCAGCCGACAGTATCGCATGACCTTGAGCCAAGGTTTGCTGCATCGGCATAGAAAGACGTTGATCTCGCCCTGGCAGCTGTGAAATTTGTTCTAACTGATGATGGTAAGCCTCAGCATCACCATTTACGGCCGCTTTGTGCAGCTCTCGACCTGTAGAAATCAATAAGCCAACGCCAGGTAATGCCAAGTTAATAACGGCGTTCACACCAGAACCTTTTAGCTTTTCTTTGCCCATCTGTAACAGTTCAGCAGCGAAGCCATCCATTTTTCCTGGATACTGGGCTTCTAAACTCACCTGCATACGCGGATCTTTGCTGATCGCATCAAACGTATTTTTAAGCTGCTGGTACGTATCGCTGCTCACTTTTATTTCATCCAATAGGCTGACAACTTCTAAGATTTTACGCTCAGTAAGTGGCTCACCGCGATAGCCTGAAGGACTCACTAGGGAGTAAGCCAACAGCGCAACCTCAGGTTTTTCTTGCTTAAGTAGCGCCTGCTTTAAATCAAGGTGAGTTTTGATGTTTTCTTGGAAAAACTTAGTGTATTTGCTTCTCAATACGCCTTCGTGAATAGAAGCAAACTTATGACCTTTGTGGAATGTGGAAGGTTCTTTTACTTCACCTCTTTTACTGATCACTCGGTCATCTTTTTGCGCAGCAACTGCACGAAACTGCTCTAGATCAGGTACTGGGCTTTGGCTGATTTTTTGTGTTGTATTAACCATTTTTCTCTCCTACACACGAAGTGATTGAACATGAGCTTGTTCATGATTAGAGGTGGTTGGAATCGCTTGATCCAACATTGCGAAACGCGCTTGCCACAGCTCGGTCTGTTCAATAACTTCGTGAAACCAAGCGGTAAGGTTCGTCGTATTTAGATGCTCAACGGGTTTACGTCCTGCTAAGACAAGCTGTCGACCGTTTGGAGCCAAAGCAAGTGCGAGGCTGCCACTACCAATTCCTTGATAGTTAGCATGAGCAAGAAGCTCTAAACCTTTTAGTCGTTGTTCACCGGATTTTTCTAACCTTCCGAACGTTACAGACAACATCAAATCATCCGTATCTGTCGCGATGAAATACAACATGTAGCGATCATCGACCAGTAGCTGACAACGTTCATTTTCTTCAAAGTTCAGTTCGGGCAACTCATTGAGTTGGCAAAACTCCAAGAGCAGTTGTTGAATCGTCTTCATAACTTTTTCCTTTTGTTTCAATAACTCTATTGAACAACGATTGCAGGTTGAACGATGTCGGTAATGGCTTTATTTTTGTCACTTTTTCGCCTGCATTGTGAGGTTTTCCGCAGAAATCTCGCTCTAAAAACGAGTTGCCAGAGTAATAAAAAAGAGCAGCTCAGAGCTGCTCTTTCAATAAAGGTTAGATGCTTAGCATGATGTATTTGCTCACTTCTTTTGCAGAGTGACTAACCCAGTTTATGGCTATCAAAAATGACTTCTGTTGGCGGGAACATATTCGAAACAGGTGGTCGTTGTGCATCTCCAAACATTGGTGCACCGAATGCAGATGTCGCCCACGGGTCAACAATTTTCACATCCTTACTCCACGTTGATGGATCTTTTATGTCGCTCCCCTCTTGTCGACCAACCAGTACATAAAGGTGTGTACCTGAATGACCCTTTTTAAACGCAACCACTTCTACTTTGGGTTCACTTTCAGGTGTTCCTGACATGCCTTGAATCATCTCAGCGGCGGCAGCAAAGGCAAATGTAGTACAGCAGCCGGCTTTCGCGGTTTGTACTGCCTTAGCAATGTTCTGTAGAGTGCTTAATTGCGGTGCGGTTCCTCTTTGTGCTGCAGCTTGAACTCCGTTTGCGGACATCGTCGCTCTGTGATCTTGCATGATTCGCGCTTGATCCGCGTGAAGCTCTTTTAGTCGTGGCTTTCCTTTTGTTTCATAAAACTGTGACCCCTTAACACCGAACGTATTTAAGTCCGTACAGGCAAAATCACCAAGCTTTTGAAGGTTGGCTTTATGTTCGTTGATAAGCGCGACACTCGATGAAGCTTTATTGGTTTTGGAAGAAGAGGCTGCCGTTTGTGCAGTTGGCCAATTTGAGCTAGGACCAGACGACAATCTCTCAAGATTTTTCAGACTCCCAAGCGTTAACTTGTTTTCACCATTCAACACATTTTTCAGCATGAGCTTCGCAACATCTTTAGGAATACCCTGCTTAGTAAGCAGGCTCACTACAATATCTTTCGCTTTATTCTGGTGGCTAATACGCGCGCTGATACTTTTATTTTTTGGTGCACCCTCTTTAACAAAAATATCTTTGCCGTTGTGTGCTCGAACCTCTTTGTCGTCAGCTTGATTTTGTGTCGCCAAATGTGACGTTAACTGACTCAACGAGTGCATGTGCGATGTATTAATATTGACCATGTGTGATGCCTTAAACTTGAATAAATGCGTGTACGTCTGTTTGGCTAAAATCTACAACCGTGTTGTTTTGAAATAACTGTACCCAAGTATCAACTAATTCATTCAACTGAATGATTAAGTTAGCAATGTTGGTGAGTTCACTTCCAGCCGCGATAGCAACTTGAAGAACAACGTCTTTGCGTGTTGGATTCACACAAAACTGCACACCACCTGTTTCTCGATACAAGAAGTTGTATTCAAGTAAAACTTGAAGTTTATCTAGCGTAATATCATCTTGTTCTATAAGCAGGTTTTTGGAAATCAATAACTCGCCTTTTTCCTCTACGAGCAGAACATCGACACTGTTGTTTTCAGCAAAATGCAGTGACCACATTTGATCGTCATACGCTGTCACGCGCTCAAGGTTCAGCACTTCTCCTAGCTCAGAGAGAAGCATATTAATATTTCCTGTATCCATGTTGTGTCCTGTCTAATTTATTATAACTAAGTGACATCGATATATTTATTGCAGCGAAGCCACTTGGGTATAACGGCTCATTTAAATAAGCGAATAAGGATAAAAGAGATTTTATGGCGAGATAGAAACCGACACTTTATTTCAACGTCTCATTTTTATTGCTATTAGCCGTTTTATTGAGAAGAAAAATTAAGGTTAAGCTGGAAAATAAAAGAGCGGCAATCGCCGCTCCGAAAATTAAATAGAAGTAGAAAATCACTTAATACCGTGAAGGCTATTTTCTGCATCCATAGCTAAAGGATTGAACGAGTCGTTACGAAGTTCTGCTATCGCGTATAGCATGCGCCCCATGCGACCATTTCCATCGGTAAAGCCATGGTACCCGATAACTCCGGCGAACAAATGTTTACCTAAGTCTTTATCTTCTACAGGGTTCTCTTTCAAAAAGCCTTCAATGTGCTGCTTTAACATGCCCTCACCGCCAATACTTGACGGCAAAGTGCCACCCGAAATATTTGGCCCTCGGTAATCACGCTCAACATTAGGCACCAATCGAGCGTGTAGCTCTTTTAGGTTTTCCATATTCAATAAATCTTTACTATTAGACGCGTATTCTTTCAGTAAAGACGTAATATTTTCGGCATCGTTTCCTTTAGAGTTAGAAGCATTAATGATCCACGCCGCAGCTCTTTCAACATTATTGGTTACGCCACTTTTGTTAAACGCACCCTCCGCCAGTCCTTCAGCGTATACACCTTGGCTTAGATCGGTGCTTGCTAGACCTTCGATATGACGTTGCGCCGATTTAAGATGCATCACCTCCATATCAAACACCGCTTGCATTTGATTAATGCTACCTGCCGGGTTTTTCTGCGCTGCAGATACACCACCGCCGTAGTCTTTTACTACACGTCCAGCAAGCGACTTCGCTGCACTTTCGCCAATCAGTGATGTGAGGTTTTTACCAGAATCGGTTTCTAACATTGCCTCTGTCATCGCTCGCTCTGCTAACTGGTTTAGCTCAGCAGAGTTCAACTGAACTGATTTACTGTCTAACTTCGCAAAGGCATTTAAGACATCTGATGCGGTTTTTATGCTTCCATCTTTGAAGAACATTTGTCCATGCTCAACAGAAGAAGCAGCTTGTAAACGCTGAGCTTGTCCTTGCTCATTATCAAATACGGCTTTTGTAAGGGCTTTCGCTACCGATTGTGGGCTACCTTCGCGAAACAGTTTTCCTGTCGCTTCAAAAAATCGCGCTACTGCACCATTCGTAGGATTGGCGCGAGTAAATTCTTGGGTCGCTGCGTTGATTTGGTATTCTTTGCCACCAATACTCAGCTTACCTTGGTTAAGTATCTCGTTACGAGCTTGCGGCATGGCAGCCTGCAACGCGCTAACACTTCCAAAACTGATCATGTTTTAAACCCTTAATGTGGAAAAATGAGTGGTATTCGTTTCCGGTACTTCGGTTGTTTTATTGGTTACTTCTTGTGTATTCGCACTTTTTAACCACTCGATGAAATTCGCAAATGACTCATCGAAAAAAGATGCAGTTAGCAGTTGCTGAGGCAGGTGTATGAAACCGATATATCCGGTCTCTTCCTCCCAGCATACCGCTGGAGAGCCTTGCGTTAAGGCATCTTTCATATGTTGATGCAAAATATCAGCACTCGGTTTATTACCTGAAATCAGCCCGATAAGCGTCACACGATCTTCTTGTGCACGAATTGTGATTGCTGTGTTTTGCTCAACGAGTAGATGGCAACAATCATCCTCATCAAAAACCAACGGCTCCAATTGGCAGCGGCTGGCAAAATCTGTCAGTAAAGAAGTTATAAATCCATTAGCCATTCGACTAAATAATCCTATTTTTGTTGTTTTAGATGCGCTGCTTAGTTGCAAGACTTATCAACTAAGCAGCTTTCTTAGGTGTATTCTTAAGGATTTATGGCAGTGAATATTTTAGAAATGGTCGGATTTTTTTTGTTTAAAGGCATTAAAATGAAAAAACTCAGCAAGTGCTGAGTTTTTGAGGTTCATTCATGAATCGTAATTTTACGCTCGCTGAGCTGCTTCACCATGGCTTGCTTTAATGCATGCAGCTGTCCATCAATACTGGCGTCGATGATCCCAACTTCTGTTTCCAAAATGCAGCCTCCATTTTTCAAGCGCGCATCTACTACCACGTCAACGTAACCGACTTCAGGGAAATCACTTAATACACCAGCCACCTTTTCTCTCACCTCAACAACCTGCTCTGGGTGGACATGTAAAATGACCTGCTTTTGGTTACTCACCAGTTGCAACGCTTCTCGAACTACACTCACCGTGGTATCGACATCATCGAAGGTATCGATGATCTTACGTACTGCTTCTAACACCACACCTGTCATTTTTTCTTCGACTTGCTGATAGTAGTCATTACAACGTGCTAAGGTTTCAACCATCGTTTGCGCATTTTCAATCTTGGCTTGTGCAAGGCCATCTTGATAACCACGTTGTTTTTCGGTTTCGTAGGCTTGTTGGGCATTAGCAATGATGCTTTCAGCTTTGGAGTTCGCGGCTTCAACTAAGTGTTGCGAATCCAGATAACTGGCATAATCTTTCGCTTTCAGCACCTTTAAGCCAGGTGCCAGCTGCAAATTGTCTGTTTTTATTTCAACAAATGAAACCATTGAGGAATAACCTGTTTTGCGATTTTTTTTGTGAGTCGATACGCCAGATCTCGTTGATCCGCTTCCAACCAGTTAGCTGTTTCTGCGTTTTCGCTAAGTTGCTTTTCCAATTTGAATTGCCAACGAAGAACAACATCTTCCGGTGAGTTAATCAAAATAAACCTCATCCAAAAATATCCCAGCGCCCTCATGCTTGCTTCAACAGACCTTTCATCCAGTAGTTCTGGTAACGAACGCTGCCAGCCTTGCGGCCAGCTGGATAACAGCATCGGCCCGTTTTGAATTAAGAACCGAGCGCCTTCCAAACCAAAAACGTTGTTCAGAACCTGTTTAGGATGTTTTAAGACAACGCTTCGCATCGCAACACAATGCAAAGCTCCACCCACCATCAATACGAGTTGATTCAACGCGTCTGTCGGGAGCAATGCCAAACTATGACAAGGTCTGTTAAAAGCCGTCTCAGGAACGGGAGATAACGCCCACTCATTGATACACCATTGGTTGAACATGGGGTTATCTCTCCAGCCTTCGATATTTAGTAACCAAGGCTGCTTTTGCTCTATCCAACTTCTATGGATGTACTGGCAAGGCGCATAGTTAAACTGGTGTTGTACCTGCGCGAGTGGTGTTTCTGGTTTAACCACGCTTCGTGTTCCTACGACACCATGTAAAAGTAGCGATATTCGAGCCGATGAGTGCCGCTACCAAGAACACCAAAATGGCGATAAGATTATTCGCCGTCTCTTTGGTGACCTGAACCGACAAAATGCTTTTAAATTGATTGTTTTGAGTAGCAACTCGAACCTCTGATGAGGGTACCATCACTACGCTGATTCGATCGTAGTTCAGCCCCTCAATGCTATTGTTCACTAATAATTTGATCTGCGGAACATATGAATCAAGCGCAATATCTGCTGCGTGTTTAATAAATACGGAGGCAGAAGCTGGAGTTGGACGCTCTCCTGGACGCAGATCTTGATCTTCCAAAACAACATGAACACGTGCCACCAGCACACCATCAATCTGAGATAAGGTTGAGGAGAGCTCTTGAGATTTCGCGTACACCAAACGTGCTCGCTCTGCTAATGGTGACGAGATCAAATCGTCTTTGGGAAACACCTCTTTCAGTGTGGAAAACTGCTCTCTTGGATAACCTTTTCGCTTTAGCGCGTCTACCGCGAAGGCGATTTGAGAACTGTCTACCATTAACTTGACGGTGTTGTCTTTGTCAGGTTCTTTTGTTGCAACGACACCTTCGGATAGTAAGATCGACAACATCTCATTACCCTCTTTCTGAGTAACGTTGGTGTATAACTCGGTCTGACAACCTACCAGAAACAACGTGAGCATGATGAAAACTGCTCTCATTTTATTCATCATCACTATTGTGCCTTCAATAAGGTTTCTACGTTTTGTGTGGTTTTACCCACGGTTTTCGCGATCAGCTCTTCTTGAAAAGTAATGCGTGTCAGCGCCCACTGCATTTGCAGTAATTGCGCCGGATCATCACCCACCATCTTCATGTTGTCTTGCAGGTTACTTTTCGCGTTATCGATAGTGTTTTTCAACTCGCTGATGTTTTCTAGCAAACCTCCCTCCAGGCCATTACTTGCCTCGGGAACCGACATGGCTTGCTCAAAACGTTCGCTTAAACCGTCTTCGACTTGCGCATCCTGTAACTTATCAATGTTGGTTTGCATCACCTCGGTGTACTGCGCGTTTATCATATGTACTCCTAAGATAAATCTAACTTGTGACTGTGAGTCATGATGTTTTTCACCATCGCATTTTTTTGGATCATGAAGCTAAGTTCATCACGAACCATGTCCAGTGTTGATGCCATATCAGGTAACGACTTCAACTCTGCCCAGCAATGCCATAAGGCTTGTTCTTTCTGGGCACCCAGTGGAAAATGCTGCGCTAGCATTGCTTTTAGTGCTGTTTTATCAGCAGGTGGTTCGGCAATAAGCTGTCCCGAAAAATTCCCTAGTAATTCCTGCTTCAACACCTTTAACAAATCAGATTGTGGCTGCTCGTTGCCTTTTGCACTCTTCGCCTCATGAAAGGCGTACCACATTGCCTCTCGTTTAACTTGAGGGTCGGAGAACGCTTCATTTAACGATGATAAGACACTTTGTTTACTGACAACCTCTGCGTCTTTTAATGATTCGTACCACGCTTTAATCTCCGCCAGTTTGGCTTCTGTTTTCTCTAGCGTCTCTTTTGGAGAAACATGTGAAACTTTCTCTTGCTTGTCACTTCGCTCCATGAGTGCTTTCATCTTGTCTTCATCGCTCCGCTCATAATGGCGCGACTCCGACTGACGCAAAGATTGGTGTTGAAGACTTAGGTTACTTGAATCAATTATCATCCAAGATTCCTAATGTCCTGAGAAAAGCTCGCAGCAAATGCTTGGCTTTCTTCGCTTCCTTGTGACGCAAGTTCTACCCAGCTTTCCGCTTTGCTCAGTAAACCGGCTTTGGCAGAAGCAAGAGCCGCTAAGCTGATCAGATCTGGATAGGCATTACAAAGTGGTTCGAGTAATTGATGAGCCTCTTCATACAAGCCTTTATTCATGAGGCTCATTGCACGAATCATCGCAACGGTCTCTTCAGAACCTGAGCTTGCTTCAAGGCCATCTGCAATCGTGTTGGCTTCTTGATGACGATGCATACCTGTTGCCATCAGCGCGATTTCAGCCAGCAGTTGGCGCGTTTCTCGTTCCATGCTTTACACCTTCTGGAGAATCGACTGCATCACATCTTTAATCGCACGAGTCGTGGTCGCATTGATATTGTAAACAACAGACCATTTGTTGATCGCGTGCTGAAGCTCGGCAAGCTTTGATGGATCATCGGCATTGGTTTCTAGGTTCTTGATGGCTGCCGTCACTTCTGTGTTGGCATCTTTCGCTTGTTGTTCTAACTTAGCTTTAACATCATCAAGGTTTACACTGTTACTAGCATCGTAAAATGACATAAGACTTCCTCGTATTTTTTAGTTAGCTTCGTATGATTCAACGACCGCATGGGCGGCTGTGTAAGCTTCATACTGTTTGAGTAGCAATTGGTACTGCTGTGGTGAGCACCCTAAATCCAACTGACGTTTCACCACCGCTTGTGCTTCTAAGAGCTTGCTCTTAATCTTGTGCACTTCCGCACCGTTTGTGTCGTTATTTAAAATTTGTTCAAGATTTGTCATTGTTCGTCTCGCCTTCATATCCAAGTTCTATTGTTATCACCCGCCCGCCTTTAACCAACTCAATACCAGCAGGTGTAACACTGGATATTCGGTAGCCCTGAGGCGTTCTTGCACCGACCATATAGCGAACGTTATCGGTCAGAATCACATATGGAACCTGGCCAAAGTTAACGCTACGAAACGGGAAATCGATGTTGGTGCCTTTACTCACCTTAGGTATGGATTTCAAAACTAAGTACGGTTTCTCACCATATTGTTCCCGGAAGTCTCGGGTCACACCGTAAAATCGAGTCGTTTCGATATCATCAAGCTCACCACGAACTTCGATGCGATCACCGCTGGTGACCAACTGGACTTTTTTCAGTAACTCCGCATCCGTTAATAACGCTTTTAGCGTATCCATGTAGGCACCCGCTCGCTGCAGTTCAACCTTCCACGCAACAAGACCAGGCACGTCTCGCTCCAAGATTTGTTCAACTTGGTTCCAGCGGCTGGCATCATCGATATAGCCCGTCAGCAGCAGTGTGCCGGTCTCATCGCCATTTTCGACTTTCACTTGGTGATAGCCGAGGTTGCGCAAAATAAATCGAACCCCGCGACGGATTTCTTCCATCGTTCTTAAGTCACTTTTGTAATTGATGCCCAATACATCAATTCGACCAAGCAGATCGAGTTTCTGTGTTCGGTCTTCAACATAGCCCTCTAAGACTGCTTGGCGTGCGGCGGCATTCCATTCCACGCGAACGTCGCTAAGTTTGAGCTCGCCTAAGATGTTACGTACCAAAACAATGGGTTCTGCTTCTGTAACAATTTCATTGTTGTTTCCGTTAGCTTGGCTGTACCACATACCGGCAAAAATGACACTCGGGACAAAACTACAAAGCAAAGCGATGAGCGTTGTTTTTTTCCAGCTAGAGCGTTGCACAGCAACCACAGGTGTATTCTGTTGGCTAGATTCGTCGCTGACGTTACTCACAATTAACGCATCTTCCGCGTATCCCAGAGCGAACTTCACAACGCCGACCGAGACAACAGCATGGCGTGACAACTCGATACCATCACCTGCAACAGCGATGTCTTCACTGTTAATATTTGCCTCTTCGCAACCTCGTAAAATGACCGAGTCTTGCTGGCAAACGAGGGTGAAATGGTTCGCTTCGACCCCAGCATCAGACAGTACAAGATCAGCAATAAAGTCGTCACTGCCAAGCACGAGAGCACCTTCAGGTAAGGTGACTTCTACTCCGGTATGCACGCCTGATAAAATACGAATTTTCCATTGCTGCATCGCGGTTAAGACTCCTCTGAAGGGCGCACACACTCACTTTGTGAGTCATCACATTCCAATACTTTCACCCGCCAACCCTTTTGCCCTGTTGGTAATTGGCACTGCGTTAATTGAGACGACTTTTGCTGTGACAATAAGTCTTGTTGATAGCGCTCGGCTTGAACCCTCGATGTGCAGCTATAGACTTCCACTACCGATTTAAATTCAGCGCTATTGTTGGAGATGTTGTTAAGCTTGCCGATACTTGGTCGCAAGTCATATTCGTTGCCAATCAACACACTATCGCCAATACCATCCACAACAATTCGAGGTTCTAAAATAAACATTCGTACTGTGCGGCGCTTAGTATTGGTATTACTTCTAAACAGCGCGCCTAAATATGGGATGTCTCCTAGCAATGGCACTTTACGTAACTGATGGCTCACTTCATCTCGGTACACACCACCGATAAGTAAGCTTTGCCCTTGTTTAACCGTCGCTAAGGTGCTGATTTCAGTTTTACGAACGGAAGGAAGGTCATCGACGCCACCATCAGCGATCTTTGCACCGTCTTCGAGATGAAGGCTCAGGTTAATTTCAGGTCGTGCAGCAAATCTATCACCAACGATACGTGGGACAATTCTCAGTAACGTGCCATACGTGACCTCTTCCAGCGCTGCGGTTTCTTTACCAACCAGCTTGACGTAAAACGTGCTGCTGTTGTTCAGTACCGCTTCGACATTTTCCTGAGTTAACAATGTTGGTCTTGAAACCACTTGAGCACTGCCTTTGGATTCCAATAAACGAATTTGAGCCAGCAAGTAATTTAGGTTGGTTGAATCAAGCAAGGACTTAAAGTTCTGTCCACTGCCGAGCGTCACATCCCCCGAATTCACATCACCTGTTGTTTTGATATCGACAATGCGGTTGTTTCCGACAGACACTCCCGCTCGCCAATCCACGCCTAACTGACTTAAATCGTTGGCACTGATATCGACAATCGATAGCGCGACTTCAATTCTTGATTGCGGCTGGTCTAATTGCGCGACCAGTTTACGATAGAGCGGTAATCGTGCTTGAGTATCACGAACGATAATCGCATTAAGGCCCGGCTCTGCTTCAACTGTTGCGCCACCATGAACTGAGGCGGTTTTATTACTTTTTACAGGCTTATCTGGACTGGTAACTTCTTTGCTAGACGCACTCGCCACTTGAGTTTGAACACCAGACACGACCCGTTTTAACACCGATGCGATGCCAGGGACCGTAATTGTCTGATCTCGATATGCAATTTCTCTATCCGTTGCAGAAGCGTACTTCAAAGGAATTATCTCAACGAATAATTCGTCGGTTGAATTCGATTTCTGCAGCAAGCGCGTTTCCAATGCCTCCGCCGTTTGTACCACTAAGTCGACATAACGTGGAGGACCCGCAAGATAGACTAACCCTTTGCTCTCAGCAGCTCTCCAACCATAACGAGAATCCCAAACGCCGGTGGAAATTAACGTACTGCGTAGCTCTCTAGCCGTAAGTAATTCCAATTGAAGTAAACGTGAGCGAGTTTCTGTCGCCTTATAGACATGTAAGACGGCACCATCGAAGTACCACATCAAGTTGTACACTTGCGATAAGTAATCGAGGAATTCCGCGGGATCTTCAGGGGTAAAACGCCCATTCACTCGATCGTTGACTTTGTCACTAACAGAAACCGAGACACGATAATTTGCACCGAAGTTATTCAACAACTCTTTTAATGAGTCATTATCTGCATAGTAGCGGAACGGTTGTTCGGGCCAGTGTAAGTCTGTTGCTTGCGCGTATCCCAAAGGAACAACACTCACTGCGCATAACAATGCCTTTGTTGCAGCACGTCTAATGTTGGGAAAGATTTTTAGCATCATGGTAACCACACTGTATGGTTGATTGTGTGGTTCACGCGTTCTTGTTCCAATAATGCAATGTAACGTTCACATAGATTGACGTGCTTAGAAAGTAAAATAGAGAACCGTTCCACCGAACAGTCCTCAACCCTTACTTTACTTTGCAAAATCAATTGCTGATCATCATTGGTTGTCAGTACGCCGCCATCCTCACGAATGGTTTTTAATGAGAGCTGCATGCAACGTTGTAACGCTTGTTCTTGTTGATAATCTAGATGCTCTTTAAACTGGAAGGGTAACGTCGCTTCCCATAAAATCCATGACGCATGTTGCTTGATGGTCAGTGATAACTGGTCAACCTCGATGTTGTAAGAACCATTTTCTGAGGCAATAAAATCCCCTACCTTTAGCGCTTCCGCTAAAGATTTCATCATCTTATCTAACATTTAACGCCCTATTTAGATCTGGCTGAGGTGATTGCAAGCCTGGCCGCACTGACCACTTTGAGTATCAAAATAGTAGTGATCGATATCACCAACAGTTTGCATGTTCTTGAACCATTGCCATACTTTCGCAACCGCATTTTGGTCGTTGTAAACCACATCGCATGCATCCCAAACTTCGTTCAGCTCAGGGGCTTCAAGTCGCACTTCCGAACACCAATTTTTCCACTCAGAAATAAATTGTTCGGTTGTCGAGGTGTACTCCGCGAACCCTTTCAGCTCGTCTAAAGACGGTTGCCACTTCTCAATTAACGAACGATGACATTCAATCACTTGCAACTGTTGTTCGCTTAACGTCCCAAGTTGCTTTTTAAGTTGATGCTGCTGGCTCTTAATGAGATCGAGTTGCTGTTGAACAAAGACGGCACTGGTGTCTTCCCCTGTTAGCTTCGACCAATATTCCTTCTGAATATCGAGTTGATTGATAAGTTGTTCAACTTTAATCGAAGCATGAAGAGCACTTTGATCGACTTGTCGGTTAATCCACTCGTTGAGTGATAAATGGAAACAAAGCATCAACGTTTTTGGGACAGCCAAATTAAAGCGAAAGCCCAGACGAGAGTTGATGTAGTCCAGCCTTTGTTCGAACGTTGTGATTGTGCTGCTATCACTGAGCTGCGATCCAATTTCCAAAAATAAACGCATGGCAAACCGGTCTATCGAAGCACCAAGTTTTTGATACGTTTTAACTAACTGGCTAGCGCATAGGCTATCGACGACATTTCTATCCAACAAGCGTTGAAGTAAAGATAACTGCTCATAATTTATGACGCCTTCACTCAACAATTGTCGGTGATTGACGTGCACAACATTGAGATCCTGCGTAGGTTTCGAGGCGCTTTCATAACGAGCTCCTCTTTGTAAAACAGTCACTTTCCGCTGTGTCACTATGCTGTCTGGAAAAAGCGAACGGCGTCGCCAATGCTGCTTTTTCATTTATGTTCGTCTCCGCACCCCTTTCGAACAATCCAGAAAGAAAGAGATGTAATAATTTTTAATCGTTCGTTGTTACACGATACATAATAGAATTTACACTGGTGAGTGACTTTCAAAATTAGTCAGAAAATTTTAGTCCCAAGTCATTTCATTTCGCGATAGCCACTTGATCGTCTCCCGAACGTACGCGGCTTGGGGTCGTTCCAAAACGACGACGGTAACTCTGCGTAAAGTAAGACTGACTGGAAAACCCTGCCTCCATCGCCACATCTACGATGCTCATCTTGCTCGTCAACAGCAGTTTATGAGCATGCAGTAGTCGACGCTCACTGATCCAAGCTCTTGGAGAAATGCCATAGTGCTCATTAAAAAGCTCTTTAAAAGTGGTTAAGCTGGCACCAAACTCCTGCGCGTAGTCTGTCAACTTCCATTCTTTTAAGTAATGCTGTTCCATAAATCGACGTAACCGTTCCGACGTACGGTTTGTTTGTTGTGACAGCAACGCATACAGTGATTCTCCTCCTTTGCTGTGTAGCAAGAGAATGAGTAGTTCTTCGTATTTTAGGCACATAATGGCATCAGGGTACGCTTGTTGCTCAAGCGTCTGCATGCTAGAAAGCACTTGTTCAACGAGTATGTTCAAACCAAAAGTAAACAAACCAGAACAAACTTTGTCTACCTTAGGCAGCATCATCAAGAGATCACTGTGTTTTTGCAGCAACTGACTAACGAGTTCATTGTCGTAAGCAATAATCGACGCTTTGTATGCCCCATCTAGCGGAGAGTACTCTAACAAGTAATCCCCTTGAGATAGAAATACCCCATTTTCTGCAGCAACATCGATTGTGCAATCACCTGTTTGAACTCGAAGCTGACCATTGTGAACGACAACAATGTGAGACTGGTCTGAGTGAAATACTTCGTCAGATTTTTCATAGCAGGAAAAACTACGAATTTTTCGTGAACTCGAGTCGACCCTTTCTGAGTTTAGTTGGCCTGACACATCCATTTTCTACCCTTCATTATTTTGAGTTTCTCAGTGCAAATGTTGAGAAACTTTCAAAGCACTACTTTGATCGTTGTTATTTCTAAGTACTGCTGTATGAATTAAAGAAGCAAAGAAAAGAGCATAGAAGTTCTATCACTTACCATACCCCCCGAATAATTAGCAAATAACCCAAGCATTACCTTTACCTAAAGGTAAAGGTTTGACTTAGTAAATTTCTGCTGTCCGTCTTTATTATTTTTATCAGATAGCGTTTATCATTAGCCAAAACTTAAATATCATTTCGTTATTTAAGTTTGGTTGTTTTGTTATACATTAGAATACAATTAAATAGATTTCGGCACCGTTTCGAGAACAAAATTAAATTTCCAAAATCATAAAAATGTATATTTTATAGCCTAAAACGCCAAGCCAACGTGTTCAAGGAGCGAGATATAATCATAAAAAATACTGTTTTTGCAACAAGTATGAGTCTAAAAAACAACTGACCCGATGACTTCAAAGTCATGTAATTAATGTTTATAAAAGACAACAAATCTTTCACAACAGGAAAGATATAGTCTTTATTTTTATAAATTAGAAAATTCTAATAAAAATGTAGTGCTTAAAATTTTATCTGTTTATTTTTGGAACAAGAATCAAGTTTTCTTGTTTATTTCCCTCTAAAAATAAATAGTTCTTTTCTTTTTCCGCAACGAGCTCACCGTTTGAATAAAGCTTTCCAATAATCTTCATTTTTCCTTCACCAGCTTGAATTGGTGCAATTAAAAACGAATACTGCACAGGCAACTGAACGCCTTGGTAGCTCTGAGATACCGATTTAAGACATTGATTATCAATAACTTTACATATTTCCACTTCAAGAGAAGTAATCGAAGGTGGAAAGTAGCCGTCGACAGAAACCCAACCATAGACTGATGCCTGACTCTGTGTATCAAAGTCATCCACCCCATTGACGGACACAGTCTGACTGCACCCACTCAGTATGAATAACCCAATAAAACCAGCCCATATAGAATTGTTCATTATGACCCCATAAACTTATTTTATATAATCTAGCTCATTTGAAATCCACACAATTCTTTATGTAAAAATATAAAAGATCAACTTATATTTATACTACAAGCGGACAATAAATCGCATTTTTCAACAACACGTAGCTAACATGGACTGTAATTTCAAAAGCAGTTTCTGCTCACTTTCATTCCTTCCTTAATTGAAGTTTATTAGAGAAAAATGATATTCATATATATCATTACCATCGAGATATGCATCTGAACACATTTACTTTTGCCTTTCTATTTCTCTCAACACATTTAAAAGCCAAAATATAATAACAGCCGACTAATATTGATAAACATGAAGAGATACATCTAATATTTTCCTTGATAAAATTTCAAAAGGGACTATTCCTATGTCAGCACGCCAAACTATCGATGAGATTTTGCTAAAGTTTGCTCATCAAATAGGCTTGCCTGCACTGCATCTAACGGAAAATGAAGTAAGCTTAGCCTTTGATGATAATCTAAGGGTGCATATCATCTTTCATCCTGAATCGACAACTCTGCAGCTCGAAGCTGAGATTGTTGGCCTTCAAATTGTAAATTCCGATCTTTATCGTTCTTTCTTGGCCTTTAATTATCACTGGCCTGAGCACCAGTTATTTTTTAGTTTAGATAACCACCGACATGTCCTATGTTTAAACCGACTCATTAACATTAGGCGACTGGATTACGAATATTTTGAAACAGCTTTAGCAGAATTGCTGACGCACAGCGAGTCGTGGGAAGCGTTATTGTCTTCTCATGTAACCATTGATGAGGCACCACCGATGCCACAAACTTTAGACTTGAGAGTTTAGGTGTCTTTATGTCCAATGACATCCAATCCACATACACCAATTCATCGGTTCATGACGCTCAACAAGCGCAGCAAAGTGATGCAGTGCCGCAAGGAACGTTTCATGGCCGTAAAGTCACCCTACTCTCCTCATCAGAAAGCAGTCTGATGCGAACAAGCTCTAAAAGAGAGCTTGGTGAATGTTTAAATCAATTTGCCAGTCTCGAATCTTGCAATCGCGTTTTGGACTTTGATCCACAACTCAATATTGACAAGCAAAACGCCGCCGTAGAAAAGCTTATGGAACGAAAAGTGGCGATAATTCAACGTTCCTGATATCACAATATAAGCAGGTTAAACATCTAAGTTACCCTTCAGCCGACAAGCTCACGCTAATAAAAAACCCCGAAGATTCGGGGTTTTGATTCATACTGCTTTTTCTTTATTAATTACTTAGTTTCACTAGAAGAAGCCTAACGGGTCGATGCTGTAGCTAATCAGCAAGTTCTTCGTGTTCTGGTAGTGATCCAGCATCATCTTGTGCGTTTCGCGCCCGATACCCGATTTTTTGTAACCACCGAACGCTGCGTGTGCAGGGTAAGCGTGGTAACAGTTAATCCAGATCCGACCAGCTTCAATATTACGGCCCATACGATATGCAACGTTCGCATCACGTGTCCAAACACCTGCGCCTAAGCCATATTCAGTGTCGTTTGCGATTTCCAACGCTTCAGCCTCATCTTTGAATTTGGTGATAGCGATCACTGGGCCAAAGATTTCTTCTTGGAAGATTCGCATCTTGTTGTGGCCTTCCAACATGGTTGGCTGAATGTAGTACCCCTGGTTGATAGACTCTGGCTGTTCTGACACTCCACCACCAAAGACCACTTTTGCGCCTTCTTCACGGCCGATTTCTAGGTAACTTAAAATCTTATCAAACTGTTCTTGAGAAGCCTGAGCACCAACTTGAGTATCGGTATCGAGCGGATTACCTTGTTTAATCAGCTGTGCACGTTCCGTCAGTTTCTCTACAAACTTGTCATAAATCGCTTCATGAACCAGTACGCGAGATGGACAAGTACAAACTTCACCTTGGTTGAAGAAACCAAGTAACGTACCTTCGATACACTTATCAAGATACTCATCTTCGTAATCGAAGATATCTGAGAAGTAGATGTTTGGAGATTTACCACCTAACTCAACTGTCGATGGGATCAAGTTGTCTGCTGCACATTTCAGAATGTGGTTGCCAACTTGCGTAGACCCGGTAAACGCGAGTTTCGCAATGCGGTTGCTGGTTGCTAATGCTTGACCCGCTTCAGAACCATATCCGTTTACAACGTTGATGACACCAGGAGGAAGAAGGTCACCGATTTTTTCCATCAGAACCAGAATGGACGTTGGGGTTTGCTCTGCTGGCTTCAATACCACACAGCAACCCGCCGCTAGTGCCGGTGCTAGTTTCCAAGCCGCCATCAACATTGGGAAGTTCCACGGAATAATTTGACCAACCACACCAATCGGTTCTGGGAAGTGGTAGCTTGCGGTGTGCTCATCCAGTTCTGCCGCACTGCCTTCTTGTGCGCGAATACAGCCAGCGAAGTAACGGAAGTGATCCACTACTAAAGGTAAATCTGCCGCCAGGGTTTCGCGAACTGGTTTGCCGTTTTCCCAAGTTTCTGCAACTGCAAGCTCTTCTAGATGCTGCTCAATACGGTCAGCAATTTTCAGCAAGATGTTCGAACGTTCTGTCACGCTAGTTTTGGCCCATTTTGCTCTGATGTTGTGCGCGGCATCCAGTGCTAAATTAATATCTTCCTCGCCAGAGCGAGCAACTTTACAATACGCTTGTCCGTTGATTGGTGAGATATTGTCAAAGTACTCACCACCCGTTGGTTTTACCCATTCCCCACCGATAAAGTTATCGTAATGCGATTTAAAGTTAACAATGGCATTTTCACTACCTGGCTGTGCATAGATCATAACTCTTCCTTTTGTTTCTCGTTCAATGTGTTATTGCAGTGTCGTATCGCACTGTTCACAAAGAGCATTACGCAAGTCACACGCCAACTACGCCACACTTGTTGTTAATTAAATGTAAAACTATGATTACCAAGCGATAACAAACCAAGTGAGCGATGTTTGAGCGGATGTATGGTGTGAACACCAATGTTCAAGTGTTCCAAAATGGCACACCCTCACTGTGATAAAATGGTACAGTCATGGAACTTCAACACATTAGCGATAACAATTGGCTTTCAACTTCATGGGTGAGAAGTGAACAAGCGGGTTTAAAACAGCGTCGACGCCCTGAAGATATTCGAGTAACGCCAGCAACGCTCCAAGATAGGCGTCACCAACTCAATTTTTTGCTAGAGGCAGTCACTCAATTTGCACTCCCTCTGTTTAATCAGCTATTTGCTCATAGCGACAGTCGCTTAATTTTGACGGATTCAGATGGTGTCATCATCGGCAGTTGGGGACAGCCTAGATTTCGTGAGAAGTTGACGGAAATCTCGCTAAGCTCTGGAGCATGCTGGCAAGAAAAGGTCAAAGGCACCAACGCGATTGGTACAGCCTTGGTTGAAGCAAAGCCCGTTTCTGTTATTGGTGATCAGCACTTTATCCAACACCATCGTTTTATTAGCTGTTCGGCTAATCCTATTTTCGATCATCTTGGTAACCTCATTGGCGTATTAGATATTACGAGCGAGCAAAAGAGACATGACTTCTCAACGCAAGTACTAGTACAAAACATGGTCCAGCAAGTGGAGAATCAACTACTTAACTTGATTCCACAAGGGCATATTCGTGTGGATTTAGCGTGCGAAAAAGGTTTACTGAATAGTGGTTGGCAAGGAATTATCATTGCAAATGAAGACGGACAAGTTTTGGCTCACAATCAAGTAGCCTCTCAACTTTTTGCGCAAAAAAATATCATTGGGCAATCCTTAGACGACATTCTATCCACTCGGGGAAATGAGCACCCTTTCGTTTTCAAAACAAAACCGCTTGCCGATAAAGATAGCAAGGTCAAGTCTCGGGCTGTAGCGGCGTCCAATGATCTTCATTATGGCGACTCCGCTGTTGAGCACTGTTGGCAGCAAGCCAATCGCGTCATCGATAAAGACATCAGTTTGTTGATTCTCGGAGAAACTGGTGTTGGCAAAAACGAGTTTGTAAAAGCACTCCATAAAAACAGCCAGAGAAAAACGGGACCGTTGGTTTCCGTCAACTGCGGAGCGCTACCAAAAGATCTGGTTGAATCTGAATTGTTTGGCTACGTAGCCGGTGCCTTTACTGGCGCAAACAGCAAAGGCTATCAGGGAAAAATTCGCCAAGCTCACAAAGGGATTTTGTTTCTGGATGAAATCGCGGATTTACCCTTGGAAGCTCAAAGCCGCTTGCTCCATGTATTGCAAGATAAAACCGTGCTTCCCGTGGGTTCAAACCAAAGTATTCAAGTCGATACGCAAATCATTGCAGCCACGCATAAAGATCTGGAACATTTGGTCAGCGAAGGATTGTTCCGACAAGATTTGTATTATCGCCTTAATGGCTTGATCATTGAGCTACCTCGCTTTGAGGAACGTGATGACAAACGACAACTGATTGAGAACATTCATCGGCGTCACGCCGAATCTGAACAGCAGCTTTGCCCTCACCTCCTTTCTCTGATGCTGTCTTACTCATGGCCAGGAAATTTGCGTGAACTCGATAGTTTAATCAAAGTATCCGCCTTAATGGCGCAAGGTGAAGAAATATTGGAACTCACACACGTCCCAGCCCACCTAAGTAAGAAACTAAGCCAAGCTCAAGAAGGAGCAGCATCGGCTGAACCAACTTCAGAACTGCGTGCAACCGTCGAAGATAAGTTGCTCAAAACATATCAAGCCAACCAGGGGAACATTAGCAAAACGTCTCGTATGCTTGGTGTGAGCCGAAATACCATTTACAGAAAATTGAAAAGCCTTGGCATATTAAGTTAATTCTACGACCTCAGATATAAAAAGAGCACCGTTGCGGTGCTCTTTCTCTTTGAAACCTAGCTTACAGGCCGCCTTGTTGTTGTGCCTGTTTTACTAATGCCTGACGTTGAGTTTCCTTCTCAGAGATCACTTGATTGTCCTTGTGCATTTCCTGTTCCAATTCTGCTGGAATGAAAACAAAGTACTTGTTAAGAGTCATCTTAGAACCTCAATTTGCTGTGTTAATTACCTTCTTGGTCGACGTAAACAAAACCAGAAAAACATGTTTTACTGGATCCTTGTTGCTAGTTTCAAAAAATAAAGGATGTTCATATAATAAACATCCTCCATGTGGGCGCTAATTATAGGCGTAGTTTAAAGGCCTACCTAGCACTCTTTTTCACCTTTTGTGCAATCTGAGTTTCGATCGAAAAACGGGTTTAATTGCCCGTAGTTACTAAGGTATTGTTAAAAAGAGAAAAAAGCTTTTACTGTAACTGACGACAGGGATGAGCTTACGAGTGTAGGTTCACTTGCAATTGTGTATCGTAGAGTTCGAATACGATAATAATAACGCTACATGCCCTTAATCTGCGTAGTTAAAAACTTTGAAGTGATAGACAACCGAAGTCATATCTGTGCAACTCAGTTTAACGATTTGTCTACCAGTTCAATATTTCACCTTTTTTGAGAAATCTTTAGCCACTTTTTTGTGTGAAACGCCCCAAAAGAGCAGACAATTAAAAGTGTGGCATATGACCACAATTGTCTATCCCCACTTAGCTTCGGGAGGCGTTTATGAAAAGTAACAAACTTGGCCATGTGATGTCTTTCAGCAGGATGTTTTCCTTCATCGCATTCTTGACGGCCACATTCGCATGGATTCTCAGCATGTACGCCCTATTTACTGTTTCTTTAGTGGCTCTTGTGGTCAGTGCAATTCTCTACCTAAAAGACAGGTTTTATCAAAACAAGAAAACGACCACTGAAAAGAGCGCCTAGGCGCTCTTTTCTATTGAATGTCATTTCTGTGTGACTTGATATAGTTATCAATCCGTTCGAGTTCGTGAAAATAACCATACATACCAATACGATTAATTTCTGGTTCTATACAGTATTTTTCTTCTTTTACCATAGCTTCTACAAACATTCCGCTTGATGCAATTGTGAAAGGTGGACACGCTGAGTAACCATTATTTTCTGCAATATACTTCAATCGCCCAAATTCAAAAATTTGACCTGGAATAGCAACGATAAGGGACAAGACAATTGTTATAGTTATCACTTTAATCGGCACTTTGACTAACTGAGTCATTCGATCAAATAAAATATAGACCAATAATGTAGGGCACAAGAGTAAGCTTGCGATACTTAAAACATATGACGCATCAATGTAGACCACTTGAAAACCACTACTGAGCTGAAGCGGTAGAGATTCGAAAACGAAATGATGATAAAGGCGATAGATGGAGTAAGTAATCAGTAATATGAACATAAGCAACACGAAAGCTGTGTGAAATGGATGCTTCTGTTGTGTCATTTCTATTACCTTATAGTTGAGGAGACGGCAGAGAGCGGCTTAGCTTCACTCTTCGAAGAGAAATATTAAACTGCTAGCAAATGCATGCTCTCCCATTTCTGAGAAGTGCGTGACGAATCAACGTTTAATGTAACTTTTAAATCTACCAATATCTTACAGACACAAAAAAGGATGCCACTTGGGCATCCCTTTATATCTTTATATTTAGTCGGTTTACTTAAAACGATTACACGTCGTAAGTTGTAGACGCTGTGTCGCCGCCTGTACCAGTCCAGTTAGTGTGGAAGAATTCACCACGTGGACGGTCAATACGCTCATAAGTGTGAGCACCGAAGTAGTCACGTTGAGCTTGAAGCAGGTTCGCTGGTAGACGAGCTGTTGTGTAACCGTCTAGGAAAGATAGCGCAGAAATCGTACATGGCATTGGGATACCAGACTCTAGAGACTTCGCTGCTACTTTACGCCATGCTGCTAGGCTGCCTTGTAGGATGTTTTTGAAGTACTCATCAGAACCTAGGAATGCGATGTCTGGATTCGCTTCGTACGCATCACGGATGTTGCCTAGGAACGCAGAGCGGATGATACAACCACCACGCCACATTAGTGCTACGTTACCGTAGTTTAGGTCCCAACCGTTTTCGTTCGATGCTTCGCGCATTAGCATGAAGCCTTGAGCGTAAGAGATGATCTTAGAAGCTAGTAGCGCTTGACGTAGTGCATCAACCCACTCTTGCTTGTCGCCTTCAACTGGAGTGATTGTCTTACCGAATAGAGATTCAGCTTCAACACGTTGGTCTTTCAGTGCAGATAGACAACGAGAGAATACAGACTCAGAGATAAGTGTTAGTGGAATACCTAGGTCTAGTGCGTTAATACCAGTCCATTTACCAGTACCTTTTTGGCCTGCTGTGTCTAGGATCTTCTCAACTAGAGGCTCACCGTCTTCATCTTTGTAGCCAAGGATGTCAGCAGTGATTTCAACAAGGTAGCTGTCTAGCTCAGTCTTGTTCCAATCAGCGAATACTGCTTGCATCTCGTCAGCAGACATACCAAGACCGTCTTTCATGAACTGGTAAGCTTCTGTGATAAGCTGCATGTCACCGTATTCGATGCCGTTGTGTACCATCTTAACGAAGTGACCTGCACCGTCGTTACCAACCCAGTCACAACATGGCTCACCAGCGTCAGTTTTCGCAGCGATACCTTGGAAGATAGGCTTAACCGCTTCCCATGCTTCAGCAGCACCGCCAGGCATGATAGATGGACCGAAGCGCGCACCTTCTTCACCACCAGATACACCAGTACCGATGAAGTGGATACCTTTTTCACGTAGTGCAGCAACACGACGGTTTGTATCTGGGTAGTTAGTGTTACCACCGTCAATAATGATGTCGCCTTTGTCTAGCAGAGGTACTAGCGCTTCGATGAACTTGTCTACAACGTCACCAGCGCGAACCATCAACATTACTTTACGCGGCGTTTCTAGCTTCTCTACTAGTTCTTCTAGAGAGTATGCACCGATGATGTTCGTGCCTTTTGCTGGACCTTCCAGGAACTCGTCTACTTTAGCAGCAGTACGGTTGTGAGCAACCACTTTAAAGCCGTTATCGTTCATGTTTAGGATAAGGTTTTGACCCATTACTGCTAGGCCAATTACACCGATATCACCTTTCATTGTTTCTCTCCAATTTTATTTCATCGACGAGCAGCGTCTTAAGCAATTTTTGCTGCCGCGTCTAAATCTAAATACCATTCCGTTAGGCCCGATTTCGCTTGAATCTTAGCCGCTGGGTATGGCAGTGCGTGTGCTGGTGAACTGTTAATTTCTTCAACAATGTCCGCTTTTCCTGCACCAAGCACTAAGTAACTAATGCGTTTCGCTGCTTCTAATACGCGTGCGGTTTTCGACACACGAAGTTGGCCCGATTCAGGATGCGACGCCACAAGAGATAGGTTCGCATCATCATAATTCGTTTGGCCAGGGAACAGAGAAGCTGTATGACCATCTGCACCAACGCCTAATAAGATCCAGTCAAACACAGGTGTGCCGTTTTCACTCGGGATCACCTCTGCCATCTCTTTTGCAAAGCGCTCGGCTTCTGCTTTAGGCTCATCTTCGCCACGGATGCGGTGAATGTTTTCCGCAGGAATATTTACTTGGCTAAACAACAACGTGTTCGCTTCACCGTAGTTGCTTTCTGCATCGTCAGGGGCAACACAACGTTCGTCACCCCACCAAAAGTGGAGGTTTTCCCATTGAATGGAGGTTGCGTAAGCCTCTGAAGCCAGTAGTTTAAACAGCATTTTAGGAGTGCTGCCGCCAGAAAGAGAGATGTGAACAGGTCTGCCCATTTCGCTAAACGCTTTCATATCGTTAGCTAGGCTTTCAACTACCTGTTCTGCTGTTTGGTAGATCTTATGGTTGATCATAGTTCACAGTAATCCGTATCTGTTAAGTTTTTACATGGGAAACGCCAAGCGCGGCCATCACGCTGTAACAAGTCATCTGACTCTTTAGGTCCCCAAGTGCCGCATGCGTACCCGAAGAGGGATTGTGGATCTTGCTTAAAATCTAAGATTGGCTGTACGTATTGCCAGCACGCTTCCACCGCATCACTACGTGCAAATAGCGTAGCATCACCATTCAAAGCATCAAGTAGAAGACGCTCGTATGCCGTTAGCATTTGCGTTTCTTGCAGGTCAGCGTAATGGAAGTTCATTTTCACTTCCTTCGCTTCAAAGCCTGCGCCTGGCTCTTTCAAGCCAAAGCTCATTTGAATGCCTTCGTCTGGTTGAATACGAATGATCAGCTTGTTTTCTGGTGCGTTTTGACCAAACACAGGATGCGGTGTTTGTTTAAAGTGGATAACCACCTCAGTAACGCGTGTTGGAAGACGCTTACCAGTACGCACGTAAAATGGCACGCCATTCCAACGCCAGTTGTTGATGTACGCTTTCAAACCGATGTAAGTCTCTGTACGAGAATCGTCTGCAACTCCCGGCTCTTCACGGTAGCCGCGTAGGCTTTGCCCACGGACTTCAGACGCCGTGTATTGGCCTAATACTAGGTCATTGCGCAGAGCGTTTTCGTCTAATGGCTTTAGGCATTGAAGCACTTTTACCACTTCATCACGCATCGAGTCTGCATTGATTTGCGCTGGTGGTTCCATACCTACCATTGCTAATACTTGTAGCAAGTGGTTTTGGAACATGTCGCGCACAGCGCCAGAGTTGTCGTAGTAACCACCACGCTCCTCTACGCCAAGGAATTCTGCGCCTGTGATTTCAACGTAATCAATGAAGTTACGGTTCCAAAGCGGCTCAAACATCGCATTAGAGAAACGAAGCACAAGTAGGTTTTGTACCGTTTCTTTACCTAAGTAATGGTCAATTCGGTAGATTTGATGCTCTTGGAAGTGCTCGTGAATTTCTTTGTCCAGAATACGCGCCGATTCAAGGTCATAACCGAATGGTTTCTCAATGATCAGGCGTTTCCAGCCATCTTCTTCACTGTTAAGACCATGTGCTGCAAGACTTGCAGGGATCACACTGTATAAACTTGGTGGGGTTGCTAAGTAAAAAAGCGTATTGCGTTGCTCGAATTGATATTCGTCCGCAAGTTGGTCTAAGCGAGAAGATAGCTTACCGTAATCTTGTGTGTCAGAAGTATTAATTGCTTGGTAGTGCAGATGGTTAATAAATGCATCAAGCGTTTCTGGCTCAGTCTTTTCCATTTCCTGAAGCGATTTTTTCAGCTTCGCGCGGTAAGACTCATCACTGTATTCAGTGCGACTTACACCCAGAATGGCAAAATTCTCTGGAAGCTGCTTGTTCGCGTAGAGGTGGTATAAAGCAGGAATGAGCTTACGGTACGTAAGGTCACCTGAAGCACCAAAAATAACGATGCTGCTGTTTTCTGGTATTACCATCATCTTTCCCTTAAAAACGAGGTACTTATTGTGTGCCCGGATACGGCTAGAGAATGAGCCAACCCTATCAATGGCACCTCAAAATAGAAAATTGGTCTTACCTATTACGTTGATAGGTAAAGTCTATGGGCCCAAAGAACCTCAAGAAGTTGCATTTCCGATTCTTGGAAACACGACGTATTGAGGTCATTTAAGTCACTTATGTCTCAAAAGTACACACTGTACTCGCTGGAGGAGAGTCCGACACGGGGCAATATTGTCTACGACTATTTGATTTACATCAACACTTGCCAGTGCAAACGTTTAAATAAGTTGCACAAAACGTCATAAGCGATTGTATTTTATTGATAAAAAAAGTTTCATCTGAACACTCCAAAATTTAAGCAAAAACTCTAATATGGGCAATAATTACTCATACTTGCAATCCATTACAGTTTTATCGTGATCTGTGTTACTTACTTTTTATTTCATCATGCTATTGATAATGATACTCAATTAAAGATAATGAAATCACTATTAATGTGAAAGTAGAACGCCATGAAATCAAGCGCCATTAACCCACATCCCATAAACCGAATACAATCGGTGCTTGACTACATTCACACCAACTTAGACAGCACTCTGAGCGTAGATGAAATATCGAAAGCAAGTTGTTGGTCTCGCTGGCAACTGCAACGCGTATTTCAACAACACACTGGCGTATCCGTCGCTCACTATATCAGAGAGCTTAAACTTAGCCTTGCGGCTGAGCGCTTAATCCATACTTCTGACCGCTCGTTAGATATAGCGATAGAAATGGGATTTACATCTGAACACGCATTTAGCCGAGCGTTCAGGAATATGTTTTCAAAAAGCCCCCGTGAATATCGAAAAACGCAACAGCTCTCCGGGTTGAGACAACCTTTGACGCTGCGTAAGACACCAAAAGAAGAGAAAAAACATCAGCGCTTTATTGAAGTTCGAATAGAAACAAAACCGGCTTTTGAACTTGCTGGTTATCATGAACCTATTCACGGATTGTTTTCCGCTGCGCCCGATTTCCAATCCAAAGTACCGTCGCTTTGGTCACGTCTTTATTCATCTGAAAACCTTAACAATTCGGAAAGTAGTTACTTTGGCGTGATTGATGTGACTCAAGCGTATTCAAACAACCAACAACTTGAGTATTGGGCAGGTTATGAGTGCAGTCCAACAGCAAACGCACCAAGATCAACGAACTCTTCCAACTCGGGGTTAGACCTCTTGGCTGTTCCTGAGCAAACCTACGCCGTCATTACACACATAGGCAAAGCATCAGAGCTCGCCTCAACGCTGGAATGGTTTATTTTACATTGGCTACCCTACTCTAATTATCATGCTATCGATGGTTATGAGTTAGAGCTTTATCCAGAAGGTTATGATGTTGATAGCGAACAAGCACAAATGCAGTATTGGATTCCTGTTGAGCCAAACGACTCGCTATCTTTAAAACCTAAGAACAGAAGAATAAGTTCCAAAGATTAGTGTTTTGCACCAAATTGTTAACTTTTCCTATTTCTTTGAATATAGAATACAAATAACAATCATTATCAATAAATAGAAAAAGTAGTGGAATTTATAAATATGGAAAGTCCGATTCGATTTCATCGTTCAGCGGTTGCTATCGTCGTATCCGCATTGCTCGCTGGCCACGCCAATGCGACTGAGAGCGTATCCCAACACGAAACGATTACGGTGCTAGGAGAAACATACCGAAACACCGCAACTAAAACCGTTTTAGAACCGGAGGAAACACCGCAAGCGATCACGGTAATCACTAAAGATGACATGGACCTGCGCGGCGTAAACTCGGTGAGCGAAGCATTGCGTTACGCGCCTGGCGTAAATACAGAATTGCGTGGCGGTGCCGTTTCCCGACTTGACCTATTCAATATTCGTGGTTTTATTAACTACACCAACTTTTATGATGGTCTTCCTTTGCTGTACAACGGTTGGAACCTTCAACCTCAGGTCGATTCCGTTGCTCTTGAGCAAATCGAGGTTTTTAAAGGGCCAACGTCTGTTCTTTACGGCAATATTCCACCAGGAGGTATGGTCAACATTATCGCCAAGGCGCCTCAGTCAACACCCTCGCACTCTGTCTCGATTAGTACTGGGACTAACAGCCTAAAAGAACTGACGTTCGACACCACAGGACAAATTGGTGATTCTAATGTGGATTACCGTATTGTAGGCCTAGCTAAACAGCGAGATGGTCAAGCCGATACGTCTGAAGACGAACGTTATGTACTCGCCCCATCTTTCAATTGGCAAGCGACAGAAAGCACATTAGTGAACGTGAATGTTTACTATCAAAATGATCCATCAGCAGGTATCTACACGACTGTGCCTGCGTCTGGCTCAGTGATTAAAAACCCACTTGGCTCGATGTCACCAAGCACTTATTTGGGGGATGAGGACTGGAACACTTACGAACGCGAAGTTCTGATGATGGGTTACAAAGTCCAACACGACTTTAACAACAATTGGCAATTTCTACAGAATGCCCGCTACATGACCGCCGATGCCTATCAGGAAAACACATATAACGGTGCACTTGAAGCGGATAACCGTACCGTTGGTCGAAATGCCTATTTAACCGATGAAAAGTCCAAATCCTTTGTGATTGACAACCAACTATCTGGCTACGTTAAAACAGGAAATTTTGAACATAACTTATTGTTCGGGCTTGATTATCAGTATCTAGATTCAGATGTAAAATACAAAGACACGCTTGGGTATTCGCTAACTCAGGACATTTTTAATCCTGACCACAACAGCATTGATCGTAATGCACTGAATTTCCAATACAAACAAAACTTAGATATCAAAACGAAGCAGATTGGCGTTTATTTCCAAGATCAAGTTCGTTACGACCAACTTGTAATGATTGCAGGTCTTCGTTGGGATAAATACGATTCAAATACAGACGCCGTTAGCGATTATCTAGGAACAGTATCCAACAGCAAGGAAGAGTTAGACGATACCAACGTATCTTTCCGAGTCGGTGGTTTGTATGAGCTAGACTTTGGTCTCTCGCCATACCTTACTTACTCGGAAAGTTTCGAGCCAATTGCGGGTGCCGACTCTTCTGGTAAAGCATTTGAGCCATCAACCGGTCATCAATGGGAGTTAGGCTTTAAATACGCCCCATTATCTGGTGATATCTCAGGTAACTTAGCACTCTTCCATATTACGAAGAAAAACGCGATCTTGACCGATCCGAATAATCCTTATGCACCGAACTATCAAGCGGGCGAAGTGGTATCACAAGGTATTGAACTTGAGGCAAAATGGCAAGCCACAGCACAAGCTGATTTCACTCTAGGCTATACATATACCGATATGGAGATTACCGAGGACAGTTATTACAACCAAGAAGGTAAAACGCCGGTTTGGGTACCTGAGCAAACGGCCTCTCTATGGGCCAATTACTTCTTTGAAGGAAATCTTTCAGGCCTTCGTACCAGTGCTGGCGTTCGCTATGTCGGGGAAGCACAAATTGATGCACAGAATAGTCAAAAAGTACCGGACTACACCTTGTTTGATTTGGCAGCAAGTTACGATTTCTCAACGGTATCTGAATCAATGAAAGGGGCTAGCGTCACGCTTTCTGCAAGCAATCTATTCGATAAAGAATACTATTCTTGTTACGACAAAAATAACTGTTGGTTTGGCGCTGAGCGCTCTATCGAAGCGAAGTTAGAATACAACTTCTAACCTCTTAGAGCGGAACAGCAGTAATTTGTAAAGCGATGGTTTCTACAATAAGCCATCGCTTTTTATTTTGCATAGAGCATCAATATAAACGCTACCGTGTCACTTTTTTATAGCACCTTTCTGGCCTACCAACAGAGCCATAGTTTAAATCAGCCTCTAGTTCACCAGTGCTGATAAGATACTCCAAATAGCGCCTCGCCGTTGTTCGGCTCGCGCCGATCTTTTCGCCTGCCTCATCAGCGGTCAGCGCACTGCCATTTGGGAACAACTCCCTGATCTTGTCTAGGGTTACACCATCAATCCCTTTTGGTAATCGGTTCGGCAAGTTGTCTTGATTGGCGTGAGACTGCAGCATTTTATCAACGAGGTTCTGATCCAAACTCTCTACGATGTCTAGTTGTTGGCGTTGGGACACATACTTTTTCAGTGCGGCATCTAAGCGTGGAAACATCACTGGTTTTAACAAGTAATCGACAACGCCACCCCTCATCGCCTGTTGTAATGTATCGACATCCCTTGCGGCTGTAATCAAAATGACATCACACGTTTGGTTACTTGCACGCAGTGTATTTAGTATCTCAAGCCCTGTGCCATCGGGAAGATAGACATCCATCAATAGTAAATCTGGCTTAAGAATGTCGAGTTGCATTTCTGCTTCCATTCTCGTGGTCGCAATTCCAACCACTTCCAAACCTGTCAGTTGGCTTAAGTATTTGTGGTGCAGCTCAGCAATAGCCAGATCATCTTCAATGATCATTACGCGAGTCGCCATACTCATAATTGTTCTTCCTTGGGTAAGTACACCGTTATTCTTGTCCCATAATTTGTATTGGGTATCATCTCAACATGGCCGTGATATCGAGTAGCAAGCTGATTGACAAGGTGCAACCCAACACCTCGATTTTGACGAGATTTCGTTGAAACGCCTTTTGTAAATAATGTTTGTGGATCCATTGTTTTTGGGAGGCCACAACCATGATCTATCACCTCAAGTATCACTTCATTTCCGTAATCGCTAACGGACACATCAATGTTTCTGCGTTCTGACGCAACATTTGATTCATCGCGAATTGAAGTTAACGTGGCATCGAAAGCGTTATCAATCAAATTACCCAAAATTGTGACAAGGTCTTCCGAATTTAGCCACTCAGGTAGGGGCTCCAGACGACTGCCTTCCTCAACCACCAGTTGTAAGCCTAACTCGCGAGCACGTTCAGTTTTTCCAAGCAACATACCTGCAATTAGCGGGTCCTTAACGGTATCTCTTAAAAACTCAATCATTGCTTGATAGTGTGCGGTTTCTTGTCCAATTAACTTTTGCACCGCATCAAGCTCACCCATTTGTACTAGCCCACTAATGGTGTTGAGCTTATTTCGATGTTCATGGGTTTGCGAACGTAACAAATCTGCATATTCCTTGGTTTGTGATAGCTGCTCGGTTAGATCATTAATTTCATCCCTTAAACGGAAACTCGATACCGCCCCCACGATTTTTCCATCAACATAAATTGGAGAGCGATTTGCAATCAGGCGCTTATGATTAAGGAATATTTCAATATCATGATCTTCCTGCCCGCTTTCTAATACTGTATATAGATCGCTATCACGCAGCGTGTCAGTCAAAGGTTTATTGAGCGCTGATTCTCTATCAATACCGAGAATCTGGCAGGCACTACGATTTATCGAGCGAAGTATCCCTTGGGCATCAATGCTTAACACGCCCTCTTTGATGGTGCTCATCGTCACTTCTAATTCGCCGTACAACCGCCCTATCTCTTCAGGTTCAAAGCCTAAAATGGCGCGCTGAAACTTTCTCGACGCATAATTAGATACAATGGCATTAGCGACGACAACTACGATGACCATTAAAATCAAAAAGGCCAAAAATGGTTCGATGCGGTCTTGCAGTCGGTCGAGCAAATAGCCAACTGAAACCACACCAATGATGTTCCCTTGCTCGTCAAAAATCGCAGCTTTACCACGAACTGAATAACCTAACGAGCCCTGTGCCGTCGAAACATAAGACAACCCCCGTTCTAGCGCTCGACGATTGTCGCCACCTCTCATTGGCTTGCCCAACCGCTCATCAACAGGGTGGATTAAGCGTACTCCCTTATGGTCGCCAATAACGATGAATGCAGCACCTATGGCTTCGGTTAATTCTCGAAAGCGAAGTTGGTATGGCTGGGGGTTTTGGGTTTCGATCATTTCACGAACAACCGCTGAGTCCGCTAAAAAACGGGCAACACCCAGTGCTTTTTCTCCCATTTCTTGCTCTTGATTGATTTTGAGATAAGTGAACCCCGCGGCGACAAGCAATAACAGCTCTATCAACCCCGATAGCGTCATGATAATGAGCATCCGCTTACGAAAGCTGATGGTTTTCCAACTCATTGATACATCCTTGTGATTCACTCTTGAGCGTAACGTTAACACTCAGTTAACAGCATGACGTTGTCGCGGTGATAAATCTGTGAGGAAGGCAAACAAACCGCAGAGTTTACGGTTAATTAATCGACGAGCTGAAACATAAAATTACAACCATTCACCAAATTTAGCATTCCTCTCTGATACTCAATTCCATACATAAATTGCCCTTAAAATCATGATCGCGATCACATCGATTTTAGCGGTTTTTGAGGCGTTTTTAGACTTTACAACGTATAATTTTTAATCAACGAAACCAATGAGAGTTTCGGTTTGAAAGCAGTGAAGCTGGAAGTCTATTAAAAGCTCAACATTGATGTCAGTGGTTTGGACAAAAATAAAACAAAACACAAATACTGACTATATGACAAACACTTAGACACCATCTGAAAACTGGAAAACTATAAACAGAGGTGCATTTATAGTTAGAAGGAACACCAAACATGGAACGCGATACCTTTGGAATATGCCTGAATAAGGCGATGCTGTCAGAGAATATGTATTCAACATTTACACACGTCAGGGCTTATGAAAAAAACGGAGGCGGTACTTCTGATCTCAAAGTCCTGTTATCGTTCCCTCAAATGAGTGGAAAAGATCTATTGAATACGATGCGAGGTTCTCGTCAGCTCGAGTGGAGAGCGGAGTTTCACTGTCCATATACGAAATAAATTTGTAACATCTCCCGCGCCCAGCACAAATATAACTGGGCGCATACTACTGCCCAATTTTCCCTCCTACTTAACACGCAGTTACGAATCCTTTATATTAGAGCTAATACTCTACGACAAAGCAGCCATTATGAAAAAAACAGGAAAGTTTTGGATACTGGGCTTACTTAGCAGCTCGATTTCCCTTGCCTGTCATGCGGCACCGATCACTTTTGATACCGCATGGCAGCTATTGCTAGAAAACAACTATTCTCTTAAAGCTCAACGCTCAAACGTCGAGAACTACCAATACCAAGAGAGTGCCACCAGCAATCTCAACTTACCTCAAGTTACCATTGGCGCGAATTACACGCGTTTAGATACCGATATCACGCTTTCGGGAAAACAGATTCTAGACAGCACAGGAGCACACATTAACGTACCTCCTGCTTTTCAGCCTATTTTTGGTGCCTTAGCTAATACCACTTCGACCATAACCGAGCGCGATATTTTCTCTTCGTCTATTCGTGCCATTTGGCCAATTTTTACTGGTGGTAGAATTTCTGCGGCTCAATCAGCAGCAGAAGGCAAAACGGATGAGGCGAAAAGTCAGCTTTTAATGGAACAACAAGCGCGTTTTGAAGATTTATCGAAGTACTACTTTTCTGTCGTACTGGCAAAGGAAGTACTCGCAACGCGGCAAGCGGTTGAAGCTGGGCTAAAAAAGCATCGAGATTTTGCCATTAAGCTTGAAGAGCAAGGACAAATCGCGCACGTTGAGCGCCTGCAAGCCGAGGCTTCTTTAGATAAAGCATCTGTAGAAACACGTAAAGCAGCCAGCGATTTGAGTATCGCTCAGGCTGCATTAGGTAAATTACTCGCGCAAGATGATGCCGTAGAGCCCGCTGAATCTTTGTTTATCAACGACAGTCTTCCCCCTCTTAGCGCTTTTGTCGATCAAACGCTGCTTACCTATCCGGGGTTAGAACTTCTGAGCGCTAAACACAAACAAGCCTCTAGCTTAATCAAAGCAGAAAAAGGGAAATACTACCCTGAAGTTTATCTTTACGGCGACTACAGCTTGTATGAAGACGATTCTCTCGCAAGCCAAATGAAGCCTGACTGGTTAGTTGGTGTTGGTGTCAGCATTCCACTGATTGAATCATCAGGGCGAAGCGAAAAAGTCAAAGCCGCTCAAAGCGTCGTCTCGCAGGTCGACTCATTAAAGTCCCAAGCCAAACAAGACTTATCGCTGTTAGTCCAAAAGACATACTTGGAGGCTCAGCAAGCAATTGATGAAGTACAAGGGCTCGCATCTAGCATTGAACTCGCTAACGAAAACCTGCGCTTGCGTGAAAAAGCATTTACTCAGGGTCTGTCGTCTTCTCTGGATGTTGTGGATGCACAACTTTATGTCGCGAGTATAGAAACACAACGTTCGGCGGCGCGTTTCCGCTATTTAATATCTTTAACCAAGCTACTCGCATTGAGCAGTGAAATGAACAGCTTCGAACAATATCAAAATACCGCTTATATCCCTGCTTCAACATCCAAAGAGGTGAAATAAATCATGGCAGCTAAATCACTAAAACCCGTTTTACTCTCACTTTGTGCTTTGGGTGTTGCCTCTTGGGTTGGGTATCAATTTTACCAAGCCTATCAACCGGAACCGATCCGCTTACAGGGATTAATTGAAGCCCAGCAATACAGCATTTCCTCAAAAGTTCCAGGGCGTATTGATGAGGTCATGGTACGTAAAGGCGACGATGTAGAGAAAGGTCAGCTTATTTTTACCCTTCATAGTCCTGAAATTGAAGCGAAGTTAGAACAAGCAAAAGCAGGTGAAAAAGCGGCGGACGCCTTAGCTCAAGAAGCTGAGAAAGGCGCACGTGAGCAACAAATCCAAGCAGCAAAAGATCAGTGGATGAAAGCCAAAGCCGCTGCGAATTTAATGGAAAAAACCTACAATCGTGTGAATAACCTTTATAACGATGGCGTGGTTGCAGAACAAAAACGCGATGAAGCTTTAACTCAATGGCAAGCAGCGAAATACACAGAAAGTGCTGCGTTTCAAATGTATGAAATGGCAAAAGAAGGCGCTAGAAGTGAAACCAAAGTGGCTGCGGCGGAAAAAGCGCGCATGGCATCAGGTGCCGTAGCCGAAGTAGAAGCGTATGCGAAAGATACTCAGATCTACAGCTGGTTTGACGGCGAAGTCTCTCAAGTTCTACTTCAAAGTGGTGAATTAGCACCTCAGGGCTTCCCGGTTGTTACCGTGATAGATACAGAAGATGCCTGGGCGACACTTAATGTGCGTGAAGATTACCTTCAACACTTTAAAAAAGGAGCAACCTTTGATGCCTATTTGCCTGCCTTAAAGAAAAATGTTGAGTTCAAAGTAACGCATGTTGCCGTTATGGGTGACTTTGCAACGTGGAGAGCAACCGATGCTTCTCAAGGTTTTGATCTTCGTACCTTTGAAGTAGAAGCTCGTCCAGCTCAACCCGAACCTGAACTGCGTATGGGAATGAGTGTTGTCGTTGAACTTTAATCACAACCACTAGGTTAATGCTATGACGATTAAGATTTCACAGCGGCATATCTTACGACGAGACAAGTGGTTGCTTTCGTGCCTTACTTGGATACCGATTTTGCTCGCGATGATGATTTGGGGAGTGTTCTCTGCGGGCATTGCCCGGGATCTGCCAATCGGTGTGGTTGATCTACAACATTCCCAACTTTCTCGAAAGCTCATTCAATCTTTGGATGCGTCGTCGAGTCTGGCTGTTAACTATCATTACGCCAGTGCAAGCGAAGCAAAAAATGCGATGATTGAAGGCGATATCTACGCTTACGCGGTCATCCCATCTAAGTTCGACCAAGATATTCTCCAGCACCGCCAACCTCAACTTTCTGTCTTTTACAACAGTCAGTACATTTTGGTAGCGAAACTGATCAACTCTGCCATTGCGCAAGCACAAGGCTATTTCGACGCTCAGGTTGAAGTAATGGGCAACTTGGCTAAGGGTAACACCACAACGTTAGCAGCGGCTGGACAGGCTGTACCCGTGTCGACACAAATAACCGCATTATTTAACCGTAACAATAACTACGCACAATTTTTGGTAACGGCTATCGTGCCAGCCATTTGGCAAATATGTATTGTAGTAAGCACTATTTTGATTCTTGCCGCGCACTTTCGCATTTATGGTGGAAAGAATAGCTTTGCATTTTTGGGCGAAAAGCCATACGCCAGGCTCACTACCCTATTAAGTCAGTACATTCCGGTCTTTATGGCGCAAGGTGCGTTGTTCTTGTACTGGTTTTATTCCGTGCTTGATTGGCCAATGGAAGGCAGTTTTGTGGTTATGCTATTAGCACAATTGGCGACGGTTATCGCCTGTATCATTATGGGAGCGTTGTTCTTCTTCTTGTCGATGGATCCTGCACGTGCGATGAGTTTTGCTGGCGCATTTACGGCTCCAAGCTTCGCGTTCATGGGAATTACATTCCCAGTTTCTGACATGAACACGCTCGCTTATGCATGGCGTTCATTATTGCCGATTACCCATTACATTGAAGTACAAGTGAGTCAAGCAAGCTATGGAGCATCGGCCGCACAATCTTTAAGCTCGCTATGGCCTATGATTGGTTACGTTGTGCCCCTGCTCATTACCGCAGCCTTGATGGGTAAACATCGAACAGCTTCATCAACACGCCAAGCGAAGGAGGCGGTATGACATTGTGGCAACTGATTAAAGCGGAACTTAAGGCCGTTCTAACCAATCCAGTCGTTACGTTGACCGTGTTTGGTGGTGTCGTATTTTACTCGTTTTTATACCCTTTGCCTTATGCACAACAAACGCCTCGTGAACAACCAATCGCGATTGTTAATCTAGATGGTAGTCAGACGAGTTTAAAGCTGGAACGTATGGTTGATGCCACCCCACAAGTCAACGTAGTCACTCGACTTCATACGATTGCCGATGCAAAGCAAGCATTTTTACAACGAGAGATCACCGGTTTTTTAGTCATACCGGAACACTTTTACAAAGACCTAATGCTAGGTAAAAGCCCGACTCTAGCCTACGCTGCGGACGCCTCGTATTTTCTCGTGTACGGAACCGTGGTAGAAGGATTGGCCCAAGCGGGAGGCACATTAGGGGCCCAAGTGAAAGTCAGTAAAATGGTGATAGATGGTGTGCCCATGAGTATGGCTAGCCATAATTACTCTGCTATTAAGCTTAATATGAAACCGACGTTCAACCCAACCATGGGTTACATCGAATACGTAGTGCCGGCAGTATTTGTTCTGATTTTACAACAAACGTTGATCATGGCGGTTGGATTGCAAACGGGAACACAGCGTCATGGTCGTGGCTATTGGTCACAAGTATCAACGGGATCGCTGCTGCTTGTGAGAACGTTAGTATTTGTGGCAATTTATTATTTACTCGGCGCCTATTATTTTGGTTTTAGCTTCGAACGCTTAAACGTAAACCATATCGCCAACGCGGGCGAATTGCTGGCTATGTTGTTACCGTTCTTTTTAGGTTGTTGCGGACTAGGCTTCTGGCTAGGTTACTTATTACCTCGGCGTGAACTTGTCACCTTAGTCGTCCTAGTGAGCTCTATGCCGCTCATTTTCTTGGCTGGTTTTATTTGGCCGATTGAAGCCATACCTACTCCCTTATTATGGATTGCTGATTTAAGCCCAAGCACTTGGGCGATAAAAGCTTTCTTAGCGCTAAACCAAATGGGGGCAACCTGGCAACAAGTAGCTCCACATTGGACGGCGCTTTGGGCACTCACCGTGCTTTGGGGTAGCGTTGCGTACTGGATTGCTAAGCGAAGTAACAAGCCAGTTGTAACAGAGAGCTTGGGGTGACAGCTGACATTTTCTATTACTATAAAAAAAGCCGGGTAACTAAACCCGGCTGAAAATCTGCGTCCTTGCAGCGGACATATGGTAAAAACACTTTTTGCTCTGGGCTTACCCATTGAGCGAGATTAGATTAAGCCAAAAAGTATGGATTCCATACTCTCATATAGAGGGTCATATCCTTCCAATAGACATTAGTCTTCGCTAGAAAGATAACGTTTTTCAGACACAAAAAAACAAGACTCACATTGAGTCTTGTTGTTGATAGGGATGAGCAAGATACATGTCGCCGCTAAGTCATATCGCGGATTATTTTCTCTCGGTATTCTGTAACGACCTTCATGATTGAATTTTTTACATCACCGACTTGCTTAGAGGGTTGGCACCATAGGCCAAAACCAAACTTAAAACCTTCCAATAATTCAGAAGCTTCCACTGGCTCTATATGATTATTAGAAAACTCCGAATGGGCAAACGTTCTGGGGAGAATCGCCCATCCTAAACCTGCTTCAACCATTTTCACTACAAGGGCCAATTGGTCGACCTCTTCATGGTTCGAACTTACGATGACTTTTTCGCCCATTCCCTCTTCAATAAGAGACCGCAGTACAAATTGTTTACTATTCCTCAAGGCTGTCAATACTCGATCTGGTGCCACAGAAGCGAGTTCACCACCTTTCTGGACGAAAGGAACAAATTCAAAATGACCTAAAAACGTCGCATCCAAACTATGTATTGCTCGACTATCATGTACATTGACAATACCGAATTGATACTCACCATTCTGTAAACCCTCTTTAATTTCGTTGCGATTACGAACAAGAAAGTTAACTCGCATCATCGGAAAATCTGCTGCTAATTGAATACGAAGCAATACAAGAAAACGGTGTGGTATAGCGCTTGAATAGGCGATACTAACATTCTCTAACCCACCGTAAGCTAGACTTAATGCGACTTTATCGAAAGTACGTGCTTGTTCGATGGTTTGCTTAGCATAGTGGTAAAGAAGATGACCATCTTCTGTCGGTTCTACCGAGCGCCCCACTCGCTCAAACAGGTTGACCGCCAGTTGGTCTTCAAGATTGGTAATCACCTGCCCTATTGTGGTTCGGTGCTTATTGAGTTTGACCGCCGCCTTACTAAACGAAAGCTGTTCATAAACGGTTACGAACGCGAGAAGTTGTTCAAAACTAAAATTCATAGGTTGTGCTTACTTTTTAGAGTTATCTAATTAAATTACCACAAGATCGTAGAATTGCTACTTGGTAACGGAAACAATCTGCGTTTGAATTCCTTCTCGACGACACAAAAAAACCTACTAGCTTCAGTAGGTTTTCTCTAACTTAGTTGTACTCAACGACACGAGCTAAATAGTTGAATTCTCCTGAGTCACCATGGTAATCGCGGTAGACATCGACACTGAAATATTTAGGTTGATCAGCGTAAATGTGGTCAACGACTTTTTGCTCAAGTGACTCCAACGTTTCACCGACCTGAGAGTACACGAACTGCTTGTTCACTTTTTCCAATTTACGTTGTTTCGCTTCTTTGTGTGACACATAGTTGTTGATCTCTTCCCACTTTCCCACGAACTCGACCGCCACGTAACTCGAGTTCTCGTCAATCATAATAAAGGCTGCACCTTCTTCTTTGATTGCAGACAGTTGCTGCATATCACTATCCACTTTTTGCTGGTCAAGATGGGCACCACTTTGGGCGAATGCAGTCGCGGAAGCGGTAAGCATCATGAGTGTAAGAACGGCTTTTTTCATTGTATCGTTTTCCTGTATTAAGGGAGTTCAGTTACCCAAAGTTGCCCTTGGGTGGCTTTTTTGAATCCATATTCGTAAATCGTCAGCAAGTAGCGGTGATCGAACATATCTTTCGTTACTTTGGCGTATCTGAAATCTTGATCAATGTAGGTAAACTGCATCTCGATATCGTTGATTTCACTGATGTATTTCATTCGATAGAGATCACCACGAGTTTGCGCTAGCGTAAGGCTTGAGACACTTTTCGATACCAAGTCCAAACCTTTGTCTTTTAGTGGACGATACGGCGCTTTTAACGCACCATTGCGAATCACATCCAGCTGAGGCGCTTTTTCTAACCCCAAAGCATCTGAGATTTGTTGATAGTTGAAGTTAGACGGATTAAAGAACACCTGCGCTGCGAGACCGCCATCTACGTGTAACTCCTCAAGTGTTTCTCCATCATGTTCAACATCGATAAATTGTGGAGGGAAAACACCAGGGATCGATGCGCTCGCAGCAAGCACCTTGTAAATCAGTTCAGATTTGTCCGTTAAATCACTGTTCGCAATCGCACCAATATTCCAAACCACCAGTTCGCCTGAATCAAAATGGGTACTGCCAATAAAGAGGCGTTTACCATTGCGGTGTTGCTGCGCCATCGCCTCAATCATGGGCTCAGGGTAAGCGTCTGCGATGAAATCATAGAGGTTCTCACCATCGGTAAACGCGTCCTTAAACAGGGTATTTAAGAAGTTCTTCTTACCCAAAATATTCTTATCATTGATGTTGAGCATGACTTCTTTCATCTTTGGCATCGCATCACCGCCAATGAAAACAAAAGGAGCGATTAGGGCACCAGCACTGACTCCAGTAATGATGGCATAATCTTTTAGCTCCCCCTTTTCCTGTAGCCCCATCAAAACGCCGGCCCCGTATGCGCCGTTTACGCCACCACCCGATAAGGCCAAAATATTGAGCTGTTCACCCTCTACTTTGATCGGTGTGGTTTGATTGTGCGCTGAGTAGAGAAAATCCGGCGCTTCATTGGCCCACATTCGAAGTGGCTCATTTGGTGTCGAACTCGCGATCTCGACATCTTTATAGTTGCTTTGAGAAACACGAACATCCAGCGTATGAGGTGAACTACAAGCTACTATCAGCAGCGAAAGTGCAACCGTCACACCAGAGGAAATTAAACGATTCATAATCAGTCTCATTTAATGTTCTCTGGCGTATGACCAGAGACTCAGTTTGAAGTTAATTGGGTCAAAATGAAGTCCGTTTCGTTGTGTGGAGTTACTATAGCTAGGCACGGCTAAACCCCATAATCGCGATTGTAGGATGCTATCCATCAAAGCAATTATGCCAAGTTTCTATATGCTAACTTTACGCTTCTCCGTTAATTAGGTACTGCGCTAAGCAATTTTCACGACGTTGAACTCATGCGTCGGTTCGACAAATTCGTATTGGGCATTGATCGTCTGTAGCTCCCATGTGCCATAGCCTTTGGTGATCTCCAATACACCGTAAACGGCGTTATGTGTATGACGAAAGGCTGCGACAGGAGACATCTTCTTCACCAAACAAGAAGTAAAAATCGCAGAAATCAAATCACCGACACCGACTGGCTGCATAGCAAATTCAACACTAGGGCGTTGGGCCAAATAGCTTGCTTTCGGCGTGGCTAAAATCATACTGAAGGCGTCATCTGTTAGTGCATGCAGGTGTTTCACCAATACCATTTTCGGTCCCAGCTCTAGGGCTTTTTTACATGCAGTGACCGCATCATAAAGAGAGTCAATTTTCACACCTGTTAACTCGCTCAGTTCAAACTGGTTAGGAACAATCACATCAGCGATGGGCAACAAGCTATGGCTTATCGCTTCTTTGACACCGTCTGCCACAATGCAACCTTTGTCTGGATCACCCATAACTGGGTCACACACATAAAGCGCGCTGTGGTTACGCGATTTGACTAAACTTACCGCTTCGGCCACCGCTCGACATTGCTCTGCGCTGCCTTGATAACCGGACAGTATCGCGCCACATTCGCCTAACTTCTCAATGTTATCTAAGCCTCTCATTAGAGAATGAATTTCATCTGCCCCAAACTTCTGTCCAGTCCAACCTTGCTGGTACTGAGTGTGATTTGAAAACTGAACCGTGTGAATTGGCCATACTTCGAGGCCCATTCTCTGCATTGGGAAGACTGCAGAACTGTTTCCGGCGTGGCCATAAACCACATGAGATTGAATAGAAATAATGCTTTTCATAAGTCACTCTTAATTGAGAAGTTTGTTAGCTTGGCGACTAAATAAACACAATATCGCGCACTGTGCTTATTTGGTCGGAATAGCCTCGACAACGCCGAGGCTTATTCTTAATCAGGCTGGATTAATTAGCCGTGGAACTCAGCAAAGTACTCATCCAACACTTTGCGTGTTGCACGACCGATAAGCTCGTATTCGTGGTGAGTAAGGTTTGCTAACGAAACTCGAACTGATGCGTGCACTACATCGAAGCCTTGGCCTGGAAGCAGGATAACGCCGGTTTCATGTGCAAGGCGGAACAGGAAGTCTTTGCCCTTCTCGCTCGCTTTGAACCATTCAACGAAGGCTGGTCCGTACAATTTGCCGCCCAAAGTGTCGAGCTCAAGCAGTGTGTAGTAGTCCACACGATCTTTGTTTTCTTCAATTTCTACACCCATGTTTTTGTACAGAGTTTTGTAACGCTCGCGGATGATGCGTTTACATGCTTCTTTGTAGTTTTGTTCCGAGTCCATCAAGCAGTTCAAAGAGAACAGCGCCATTTGAACTTGTTGAGGAAGAGACAAACCTGCTGTGTGGTTAAGCGCTACGCTGCGGCTGTCTGCTACGATACGGTCAATAAATTTGATCTCACGAGGTTCCGGAGTCAGTGTTTTGTAACGATCGTCCAACTCAAGTTGACGCGCTTCAGGAAGGCTGCGCATTGCATCGTCAAACACGTTGTTGTGTTGAATCGCAATCGAGCCTAAACGCCAGCCTGTTGCACCGAAGTACTTCGAGAACGAGTACACACAAAGCGTGTTGTATGGCAGTTTCGCGAACAGTGAGACAAAGTCGTCCGCAAATGTGCCGTATACATCGTCAGTCACAATGAACAGGTCGCTACGTTCGTTGTTCACGAAGTTTGATAGGTTATCCAGAGTTTCATCCGAGAACTTCACAGACGCTGGGTTTGCTGGGTTCACGACACAAAGCAGTTTGATGTCTGTATCTGCAAGCTTTTCGATTTCAGCCATCGGCAGTTGCCATGTTGTCTCATCCAGACGTAGCTCAACGATTTCCAGTTCGTACTCACTCAGTTCTGGGATCTCTAGGTACGGCGTAAAGATTGGAGTGATTAGCGCAACCTTGTCACCTTTCTTTAATAGACCGTTGTTGAACATAGTTTGGAAGGTGTACGTCATAGACGCTGTACCGCCTTCCGTTGCAAACAGATCGAAGTCTGTTGTCATTGGCATTGGGCCGTACATCTCTTCTGCAATGTATTGCTTCACAACGGTTTCGATGTTCGTCAACATACGTGGTGGCACTGGGTAGTTACATGCAAGGTATGCGTTAACCAGTTCATTCAAGAATGCTTGTTTCTCTAGACCCAAACGGTCTTTTGCGTAGCTCAGCGACTTTTCCAAGAACTGTACGCCTTGGTCTTGTTTATTCTTGCTTGCAAACGTATCGAAGCGTTCAACAATGCCCACACCATCTGGAATGCCACCGAAACCACCATCTAGGTATGAATAAGTGCGCTCGGCTTCCAATATTGCGAACTCACCCAAACGAATGAACGCTTTACGTGGTAGTGTCGCAAGAAAATTAGGATTACCACGACCTGCATCTAATAACGCGCGGTCAGGAACAGTTTGTGCCACTTCAATTAGTTTATCTTTTAATTCAAATGGGCTTAAATCTGCAAATTTTGAAAAATCAATTGTTGTGTTTTGCGTAGTCATAATATTTACCTGAATCTATTATTTAGTAAAATTTGGATAATACTTCCCCTACCGCCTATTTAATTAGGCGATAAGAGTGTTCGAATTTATTTAAATTACATGCCTGCGTTTAAAGTAATAATGCCGACAATAATTGGACCCCATAGGGTAAGCAGTACATTGGCGACTGCATAAGTCACAGTGAATGAGAATACTGGCGTTGCGTTACCTGTTTTTTCCATTAAAGCCGCGAATGCTGGGTTCGCACTTCGTCCACCTGTAACACAGCCAAGTGCTTCAACTGGGTTCTTAATCTTCAATACAAAGTATGAGAAGAAGAACGAAATAATCTGAGGGATAATCGTTACACCCATGCCAAGGAACAACAGAGACATACCGTGTTCTTTGATGGTGTCGACCGCTTGAGGGCCAGCCTCAAGGCCAACAATGCCCACAAATGCTGCCAAACCGAAATCTCGAATAAAGTTCGCGGCACCCACAGGAAACTGAGCAACATGCGGATTGCGGCTACGCAACCAACCGACGATCAAACCTGAGATCAAACAACCTGCACCAGAACCGATAGTGACGGGAATACCAGCAATCTTAAAACTGATTAGACCAATTAATAGACCCACCACCATGCCCATACCAAGCACGACTAAGTCAGTCACGTTTGCTGAGCCCATTCGCTGACCAATGTTTTTCTCAACGCGATTGATGTCTTTTGCTGTACCTGTAAGCTGGATGACGTCGTTTTTCTTCACCACAAGATCCGGCGTCATTTCGATAGAGCTGCCTTCACGAATGTAATCCGTCACATAAATACCGCGCATAGAGCCTTGGTTCGAAGCCTCTTTAATCTCTTGCAGCGACTTACCAATCAGTTTGCGGTTGTCTGCGATCAGTTGACGGTTTTCTTCAATAACTTCATAGCCTTCTGGAAGTGCAATCTCGTTGTCAGCCAAACCATCTTGCAGCTGATGTACTGCATTACGGCGACCTGTTACAACAATGACATCCCCTTCTTTCAGTGCTGTGAATTTGTCCACGTCTAGCACTTTGCCATCGCGTTGAATCAATTCAATACAAGCAGCCAGAGCGTGTTGGTTTAACTGGGCTAAGGTTTTGCCTGCTAGCCCACCATCTTTGCTCACTTTAAATGCTCGTGTAACCAGCGCTGTGACAGCGTTGAACTCACCCGGCGCTAAATCACGCTTACCATTTGAATTTTTCTCTTCTAGCGCAATCGCTTCTGCTCGGATATCCCACTTCATCAGTGTTGGGAATACCCATGTCACCATCAGAATTGGACCAAGCGAACCAAAGATGTACGTAACTGCGTAGCCTACTGCGACGTTGGTCTGCATTAGGTGCTTCGCTTCTTCTGTCACACCACCAAGACGTGCGATCGCATCACCCGCTGTACCGATGATTGCCGATTGAGTCAAACCACCAGCTGCAAGGCCTGCTGCCGTACCTCTGTCTAGATCAAACATCCAAGCTGCTGCTAGTACACAAAGCAGGCCAGACACCGTCATCACTACAGCAGAAAGTAGAATGTTGATGGTTCTAAAGTTCAATGCTTTGAAGAAATGCGCACCACCTTGATACCCTACTGCGTAAATAAAGAGCGCAAAGAAAATGCTTTTTACGCCGGGATCAATATGAACACCAAATTGCCCAATAATTACACCCATTAATAATGTTCCGGCAACACCGCCAAGAACAAATCGACCAATGGTAATTTTACCAACCATATAACCGAGAGAGAGCGTAATAAAGAGAGCAACAAATGGTGCCATGTCAAAAAGGTTAGAAATAATTTCCATGACAATTTTACTCTTACTAATAAATATAAAACTCAAATAATCTAACGAATAATCTGTCACTCATATTTGTTGGATTATTTAATTTAAAAAGCATCTCGTTTGCTTCGAAGCGAATATTAGAAACAAAACCTCACAACTCGTAATCCCATTTGAAGGATGAAACCATCACTTCGCATATTCAAAAGCAAACATTGAACAATAATTGTCAAAAATTTAATAACTTAGTGGTCTTAAATGAGCATCAAATAAATTGGAAAATAAATTTATTTTTATGTTCACTGTCCAAAAAGCTACTTTGTTGCGCTATTCCCTCTATGTAGCGCATGACACCTTTCTCTTGATGGATTAGATCCTACAAAAGCGATTATCACTGATTCCATCACTTGCCTTATCTTTACATTCATCAAGTTAATAGAGAAAAACACCATGAACTCAATGCCACATGAACTTGTGTGGGGCGAAGTTTACTTCCCTCCCTTGTTGCTGGTTATTGCATTGGCTTACATGCTCACCATTTTGGTTGGAACCGTTGCAACAAAACTGGGACTCCACAAATACGTTGCATTTCCCGCGCTCGCTGAGCTAAGCCTAATTGTGATTTTTACTGGCGTTATTGGTCGATTCATTACCATATTTTGAGGCAAATTCCGTGATAAAACGTTATCTCATCACACTGCTACTACTGTGTTCAGCTGGCACCGTGATTTTCAGCTACTACCAATCATACTCTGACACCCCTTGGACTAGAGATGGCCAAGTTAGCGCGCACATCGTTTCTATAACCCCCCGCGTGACAGGACAAATCATCCAAGTCTACGTTGAAGACAATTCGCAAGTGAAACAAGGCGATTTGCTGTTTGAGATTGACCCAAGCATCTATAAAGCGGCGTACCACAAAGCGCTAGCAGCTCAAAAGCAAGCCATTGCATTACTAGCAAAGGCCAAAAATGAAGAGCAGCGAGCACTTAAGTTAGAAAAGCGCACACCTGGCGCTGTACCTGTACTGACATTGAATAACCTAGACAATGCGGTGGAGACAGCCGTTGCCAACGTAGAGCTCGCGAAAGCCAATGTTGAAGAAGCCAAGCTAAACCTTGATTACACAAAAGTTTATGCGCCAACGAATGGTTATATAACTAATTTGAACTTACGCGTCGGCTCTCAAGTCGTCGCTAACTCCCCAGTCGTGGCTTTGATTGATGAAGACAGCTTTTGGATCGAAGGATATTTCAAAGAAACGGATTTAGTTGGCGTTGATCCACAAGATAAAGCCTACGTGACCTTAATGATGCACAATGAAGCTGTGCTGGAAGGAAAAATCAAAAGCATTGGCTACGGCATTGCGAAGCAAGATGGTAGTACTGGTAACGATCTTTTGCCCAATGTGAACCCTAACTTTCAGTGGATACGCTTAGCTCAACGCATTCCAATTAAAGTGAAATTAGATCACTTACCGAAAGATTTTCAACTACGTGTTGGTATGACGGCCTCTATCAAAATCATCAAACAATAATGCGGTGGAATGTATGTTTAATGCCTCAACCAAAGAAGCAATCAAAGCTGCGCTGTCTATCGTTATCGCGATCTGCCTTGCCTTATGGTTTCAATGGGAGAAACCGTATTGGGCAGCGATCGCAGTCGCGGTAATGGCATTAAATGAAAGCTTCGCTCACTCAATAAACAAAGGTCATAATCGCTTATTAGGAACCCTCCTTGGCATCGGTTATGCCTTTTTCCTCATCACGACGTTTTCTCAAGATCGCTTTTTGTTTCTCACCTTCTTCACCTTGTTTTTAGGTGCGTGCATTTTTATGTCGAGCGACGAAAAGTATGGTTATGTGTTCTCTATCGGTTTTGCTGTGTGCTCCATCATCGCATGTATGGGAGGATTTGATAGCCAAGCAACGTTCCACTTCGCCGTCCTTCGTATGCAGGAGACGATTCTTAGTGTGATCACGTTTTCTGTTGTGTACCGATTAGTCTGGCCAGTCAGTACAGAACAAAACTTCATTCAACGTTTTGAGACCAGCAGAGAGGCGATGCTTAACGCTATGAAATCGCCCAATGATACAGATATTGAAGCTCTTGAGACCAACAGCGCCAACATAGAAAAGTTATTCCAACTGGTCGGCTTACCACTTACTGGCAGCTACCACTTGAAAGAACATCGTCAGCTATGGCGTGCGCGTTTAAATGAGATGGCACAAATCCAAGACCGATTGCTAGAACAAGCAGATAAATCGCAAAGTCGTGAGATCGATTGGCCAACGCTAACGCAGCAACTTCAAAGCTTTGATATTAAAAATCCAAGTACGTCTCTCATCGGTCACGTTGCTTGTGTCATGCAAAGAGAGAAAAACACAGTTTGGCATCACGAGCATCGAACGTTTATCCAGCATTTGAATGAAGACGGCAGAAAGGTATTGCAAGGTGTATCCATGTTCGTCACTTCTTTGTTGATCTGGATTTATCTGCCCGTACCCGGAGGTTTCATTTTTCCGATGCTAGCTGGCGTGTTCTCTTCAATCGTTCCTACTATGCCACCAAGCATTATTAAAGATGCATTTTTTGGTGTGATAGGCACTGGCACGGTGATTCTATTGCAATACATTTTCCTAATGCCAATGATGACCGAGCTTTGGCAGCTTGGGCTATTCTACTTCATCAACATCATCGTAATTTGGAAGGTATTTTCCACACCAAAGCTGATGGTACACAGAATTCTAGGTATTAACTTATTGGTTGTCTTGACATCAGGAGCGCTCAATTTAACCCCAGCATATCGAATTGAAACGCCCTTGCTGATGCTGGTAAACATTATGATCATTTTGATGATTGCCAAGTTGTTTACTGATCTGTTCCGTGTTCGCGTCACGGCCTAAGCGTCACCTCCGTTCTTGAAACTAAAGCCCCGCATTGCTTTTGCTCTGCGGGGCTTTTTGCTTTGTTCACTGCCCTATTCCTGCCTCACCCATAAAGCGAGGATAGTATCCATCAAAAGCGATTAACGGAATCTCTCTTCACCTCATAAAATCCTCTCATTGATTCACGAATTGATTCACGAAATGCAATCGAAAACCATGCATTCACAACGTCAATCACAGCAAACACATCTATCTAACTGAACAAGAAGTTCAGTGACACATTAACTGTCTGAGTCTCGAAGGTTTGAGACTATTCAGAGTGGAAACTGTCATGAGTTTTTTTGAATTACGCGCCGGCAAGACGTCTTCTCTTACTGTGCTCGCGAGCGCACTAATGCTTACTACCCCCACTTTTGGCTTCGCCGCTGAAGAGACGACGACCTACAACGAAGTAATCGAGCAAGGCCGAGCGCTGTTCGACAAATACGGTATCAGTCATGATTTACCAAAACTGGCCATCAGCTCTCTAGTTCAAGGCGAGCATTTGGTCGAGCATGCCCACCGAAGTGTTAAAATCGGTGATAGCGTTCGCGATTCGTCCGTCTACTTGGTTAAGAACACCGATAACAAAGGCAACATTGATCTGCGTATCAAGTACAACCCTGAACAACTCGATGAAAATGAAAAAGTACTTGATGAGATCGAAGCTTTCACACGAACAGAATACCGCCTTCGAAACTACGCAGAGAGTTTTGATCCGTCATCAGTAAGAGCCAAAGAGGATCAGAACGGTAATGTGATCATCAGTTTTAATTACTCAAAATACGGTCTTCCTCAAGATATCGCCTACTTCCGCTTTTTAAGCGTTGATATTGAGTTGGTTAATGGTGAACCGAAACGTATGGTCATTACCAACGATAAACCGTTCACACATCACAACTACCAAGTGGATTCTTACGATCAAGAGATCCTCTTCCAGAAGTTAACATCAGGCAAAATTGCGATTGCCAGTAAAAACACCAAGATAGTTGGTTCAAAGAAAAATAAACCCCTCGAAATGATGAGCAGCGTAAAACCGGTAGCGATTTATGAAGATAAGCTTGGCGTGCAAGTACTAGACGAAAAACGCTTGAATGAGGTCTCTGATCCACGCATGCAAGAAGCCAGTGTTAAGCTAGACCGCGTTTTTCCTTTAATGGGTGATATGGTTCGTCGTCAAGGTATCGATTTGCCTCTGCCGTTTGGTGTGTCGCTAGCGTATCGAAATCAAGATATGAATATTCCATTTAATGATTTCACGATTGAAGGTATCGGCCTTAATGAACTGTTTGATCCAGAAGACAGTGTCGGCATCGTCAGTGCTGAGAGCATGACGCTTCGTGGCGATGTAAACATCCTGCCATTTTGGAATGTATTTGGTTACATCGGAAAAGTTAATGTCGATGCCAATGTTGATGCCGCCTACACGGGTGAAGGTGGCCAGTACATAAAAGATAAGCTGAACGATAAACTGCCAGGATTAGGTGATAAGTTTTGCGATGGTTTATCTGCACTTTGTAGTCGTGGACGCTTAGACGTGCCGCTGCATTTGGAATATGACCTTCGTGGTATAGGTACAACCCTTTCGGTTGGCTATAAAGAGTTCTTTGCTTCTGTCACTGGTACCTATTCGCAAACTCGCTTAAAGGGCTTAGATGATTGGGGCGATGGTATTGTTACTGTACAGCCGATGTTGGGTTATCAACTTGTCGATTATCGCACGCAGTTCTTTGTCGGAGCAGAATATCAAGGACTGGACGCTCGAATGGACGGGCATGTAAAAAGTGGTGATATCGAATTCGATTACGACATTGGTGTAGATCTTAATCAATGGGCGTTTTTGACTGGTTTCAATAAGCAAATCGGCAAAAACTACAACCTGACCTTTCTCTATAACAAAGGGGAAACTCGAGAGTCAGTAACCTTAAATCTTGGTTACCGTTTCTAGCTCTCATAAAGAGCCGGCCCCTAGACGATGGTAGGACTGCATCCTACAAAGGCGATTATTGAAACTGTCACCGGTGCCCTACCATTTGAGCCATCAATACAACAAGCCATCCAACCATTCACGGATTAATACCAAAGCGTCAGGACGTCGCTTGTTAGATGCCGTTTAACATGTTCGGTGTACGCACCAAATGACTTTTTGGACATAACAATGACTTTACTCAATCGCTCAACTTTAGCCATTACCATCACTCTTGCCTTAGCTGCCTGTAGTGATGATTCAAGCAAACCTAGCGTTCCTTACGATCCGGAGCCATTACAACCGTTACCACCAGAGCAAATCTCTTTGGAAATTGGTGATGCGACGATTCAAGCCACTAAAGAGTCCCTTGTCATCACACCTCTTGATGCGGATGAAAAACTGGCAGCGGTAGAGGCGTTCAAAGGTATCCAATTTGCGCAAGCAGACCGCTTTAAGCACAGCATTGTGGCCCCACTTGAAGGCGATATTGATGCGACTCAGTTCGGTGATGCGTGTCCGCAATTAAAAACCACGGCACAAACGCAATCAGAAGATTGTTTGAACCTAAACATTTGGCGACCAGCAGGGACAGAAGCGTACGCAGATTTGCCAGTGTATGTCTTTATTCACGGTGGAGACTTTGAATACGGCGCGGGCTCAGAACCGCTGATTCATGGTGATATGGTGGTTGCACAAGGTGCTGACGATGGTAACCCGTTTATTGCAGTTACTTTTAACTATCGCTTGGGCTTGTTGGGCAGTGTTTGGGTCGATGGTTTGGACAACCCAGAGGGCGGTAACTTTGGCCTAGGCGATCAAAAACACGCGCTTGAATGGGTTCAACAAAACATAGTGGCATTCGGCGGCAATCCGCAAAACGTGACACTCATGGGTCAAGGTGCGGGTGCCATGTCGGTGGGAATTTTACAGCAATCAAAAGGCGATGCTGCAATCGTAGGTGAGCACTTTCAACGTGCCATCATGCAAAGCAACGCTTACGGCTTTGAATATAAAAGTTACGATGTTGCCAAGAGCCAAAGACCAGAGCAAAGCGTTGAAGATCTTGCGTTACTACCACTTGGAGAGGTCATGAAGGTACAGAGCGAGATGCTTGATCCTATTCAACGTCTTAAGAACTGGGTACTGACCGCCGCGAATATTCCGGTTATCAGTCCAACACGCGACAACAGCCCATTAGCTACGTTGATGCCATTTTCGCCTTACATCGAGCATCGCCCACCAGCGTTTCTAGTGAAAGAAGTACCGGGCTATCACTTTACTGAACAAGCGATTGAGAGTGAATGGATCGTACCGACGGTAATTGGCTCAAACAGTGCAGAAAGCAATACTCTGGGCATGCTGCCGAGCCTGACATTTTTGATCCCAACTATTATTGAAATCTTGAGCCAAGAAGCGCCAGAAATCATTGAAAGTGGTGACGAAACCTTAATCGTCGAATACATGGTTGAGTGGCTAGAATCGGAAACGAACTTAAACCGTTTACGCACCGAATATCGTTCATTACTCAGCGATTCAGCTTCAATTGAACTCGATCTTTCTGACTTATTGGAACTGCTGCCTAGCACCGCTTATGAGGCGATGACTAAGTTGTTCTTCGGTTTGGGGAACTCCGATTCAACCACGGAGTTACTTGCTCTGGCTGACTTCTTCCCTAACGATGAAAGCGAACTGAATGGCGCGGCCAAAAACATGCAGCAATTCAAAACCACGTTGCATGATTTGCTCTTCACGGGTCCAAACCGTCATAAAGTTTCAACTGAAGAAGCAACAGGAGCAACGCCAAGCTTCTACTACTTTGACTACAAACCTGGATTCAACGTATGGACTTACAACACAAAAGGTGAAAATGGCGATCTCGACGTTGGTGATTTACTCAAAAGCATCAGTTGTATTGTGGGCGCTTGTAATGCATCGGAATTACCATTTGTGTTTAACAAGGCATTAAAGCTTGATGGTTCAAGTGTTCGTCCAGGTAGCAAAGACAAAGCGATGATGAACGAGCTCTCTCGTATGTGGTTTAGCGAACGTTTATTTGAGGACTTCCAATACAACAGCGCGACTGACCGAGTATTGCTGATCGATAACGATGGCGGCATTCAATCCACGCAAGACTGGGACAATGCTCATCACTCAGGCATCGATCCAAAACTGCGCCAAGGTCGCCTCAACGGTCTCGAGGAACTTGGGCTGATTCTTAGCCACATGTAACTTCATCCTCAGCTACTCAAAACTCGTTCCCGAATACCTAAAAGCCAGTTCGCTGGCTTTTTTCATCCTCATTCCTTGAACATAATTAGGAAGGTTTACTCATGTTTCCTAACGCCCTTCGTGCTCTGCTACTCTTTATCTTCGGCGCGCTGTTGGTTGGCTGTGCTCAGCCCTACCCTCAAGTTGAACCGGATTTTGAAGCCAATTGGCAAACTACTCAGCATCAAGCCGAAGTTTACTTAATTCCTACCGCTCCAGAAGCCTTTGCTCGTCGTGTTGAACTGGTAAGAAACGCTCAGCAAAGCATCGATATGACTTACTTTTCTTGGGAGAGTGACACGCTTGGTTTGATGCTACTCAATGAACTCAAGCAAGCAGCAGATCGAGGCGTGCAAGTTCGACTCACTCTCGATGATTTATTGGTGTTTAACGAGAAATGGCTTGCTGATCTCAGCGCTCACGACAACATTCAAATCCGTTTATTCAATCCGTTTGATTCACGTAAGTCAGGTTGGATTGGTCGCGCCGTCAACTTCTCTACTCATCAACAACGTTTGGACAATCGTCTGCACGAGAAGTACTTCAACGTTGACCATCAATGGATGATTCTAGGTGGACGTAACATTGGCGACGACTATTTTGGTTACAGCCGCAAAGCCAACTTCTTTGATATGGATGTCTTGTTCAAAGGCAACATTATTCGAGCGTTCGACCAGAACTACCAACAACTTTGGGACAGCAAGCATGTCACGCCAATAGAAAACATCGTTAACGTTACCCCAAACTATTCCGCGTTCACTAAAGCGCTTAATAAAGGTGAGAAAGACAAAAGCATCATTCTGGCGGAAGTTGAAAAACAGGTTAAACACCTGACCAGTCCCAACTTCATTGCTGCGCAAGTCACCCCCGTTTTCGACTCATTAAACAAGTTAGAAAACAACAAACCCTACTTTAGAAAACGTGCAGAACACCAAGTTTGGCAACAAATAACCTCTGCATCTAAAGCAGTGATATCAACGCCTTATGTGGTACCAAGTGATGGTGAATTTGCCTTTATTGATACCTTGATGGAGCAAAAAGCGGACATCACGTTAATGACGAACTCGTCTGCATCTAATGATTCTGGCTTTATTCCGGCTTATTACGAGGAGCATCGCCAAACCTTGTTGGGTAAGGGCGTTCATATACTTGAGTACAAAAACCAAGCAAAAAATGATGACCATTACTTCCATGCGGATACTTATTATCACAACAAGACGGTGATACTCGATGATCGGCTAACTTATATCGGCTCATCAAACTTCGACCCAAGATCGGATTTCCTCAATGTGGAATTTGGTGTGTTGGTCCAGAGCGAAGCCTTTGCAGAACATGTCATGCACTACTTAACTCGACAACAAGATGAACTGTTTTGGCGAGTATCTCGAGATGGACAAGGCCAAACTCAGTGGCAATCAATGCATGAGATCCATACTAAGAATCCAAACTATGGTGGATGGCATAAGGCGCCTAACTGGATATTCAAGAAACTGAATGGTGAGTTCGAACTCTAAACAATCAAGACTTAAAAAGGCTCTCTATCTGCAAGGATGAGAGCCTTTTTAATGCCCGCTAAAACTGCGTGCCTAGCGAAAAGTGAACGCGGAATTGGTCTCCTTGAGGAGCATCTAAACCATAAGCAAAGTCCACTTTGACGGGCACATATTTTGAATTCCATATCAAACTCAGCCCTGTACCGCTTTTCCAATCCACCCTATCGTTGAAGGCATCACCAACATCATAAAATGCCCCAAGCCACAATTGGCGGTAGACCTGATATTGATATTCCAGCCCAGCAGTAAACATGTAACGGGCACCCGTTAAATCGCCATTTTCATCTCTCGGAGAGATAGACTCATAACCATAACCACGAAGATTGCCATCACCTCCCGCAAAGAAACGTAATGATGATGGGATATCGCTCAAAGTGTCAGCGACATTAATACCGACATTAGAACGAAAGTGAAACTTGTGTTTTTCACTAATATCCCAAGACAGCACGCTCTTGCCCTCAATACGCAGCAAACGAGAATCGGAGAAAAAATTAGGGTCTGAGTATTCCAATGAGTAGACGTGACGGTGCTTTACTTCTAATTGATCGTTCTTGCGATCAAGCAGTGAAAATGTCACCCCCGGTAATAACAACTGTGATTCGTTATTCTCCGACGCTTGTCGATAACTTTCTTGCAAATAACGAACGTGCATGGTGCTTTGCCAATCACTGTCTAACTGCCAGTGTTTTTCAAACGATAAATCATTAGAAAAACTCGATGTGTCTCGATAGTCGACATGCTTAGATTCAAACTGAATCCCGTAGTAATCCGTTAGAACATTTTGGGTGGGAATTTTGTAACCAAGTAATAGCGATTGTTCCGGTTTGGAAGCGTACGCTTGTGCCTCAAAACTGTGTCCACGTGCGTTGTACCAAGGCTTGGTCCATTTCAGCGAAGCGCGCAATCCCAAGTCTGTCGAATACCCTCCACCGACCTGCACAATATTACGTGAATTCGGCTCTGCGAGCACTTCTATCGGCACCTTATGACCATCGGATATCTCCTCGAAATCCGCTTTCACAATCACACTGCGAAACCAATCAGTACTCGAGAGGTCGGCCTGATATTGACTCAATTTCAAAGTGTCAAAATCGTCGCCCCGCTCAAACGTTCTCATCGCTTCTATTCGTGCTGTTTCGATACCCGACGTAAGGACAGACAGCTCTCCAAATTGGTAACGAGAACCACTAGAGAAATGCAGATTCACATGGGCTTGATTCAAACTTGGAATGACTTCCAAAGACGATTCAATAAAACGCCCATCTAAATAACCTTTTTGCTGAGCCAATGAAATCAAGTTTCGTTTTAGCGTGTCGTACTCAGAATGAAGCAACGGCTCACCTTGTTTAAGTTGAGCTTGATTAATTAGTTCGATGAAATCCTGATCATTACTGGCCTCCCCCGACACAGCAAGATTAGATTTTTTGACCAACATCACCTCCCCCGCGTCAACCTCAAGCGTGATGAGATCATTCTCTGATCTCTGAACATTGAGCTCGGAATGATAGTAGCCATAAGGGTTTAACGCATTATTAACCATCTGCGTTAGTCGATTTGAGGTAATGTTTGAAACAGAGAGTTTCGTTAGTGGTGTAAGGTGACTTTCAAGATTTTTCTCTAATATTGGTGTTAGCCCTTTGATTTTAAATTGCGCTCCGAGTGCATGATGTAAAGGCATAGAAGCTAAAACCGATATACCTATTATTTGTTTAATGAGAGGAGACACACCGCTACCTAGTTTAGCAATACACTCGACAAGGTTAATGATGGAATGGCATATCAGTTAATCGCGTTTGTAGGATTGCTCCCTACGAAATCCTCTCGAAAATTCACGTTTCACAAGTAGATACTTTGAACGATAAATTGGCTCAAGCTAGGAGGTGGCAAATCATGCGGTCTGAAATAGGTATACTGTTTGCCAAAAATACAAAACCCAACGCTGAATGGATCTCATCAAGCGTTGGGTTACATTGATAATGTGTTTTTTATCTAAAAAGCGTCTGTTAGTAAAACTAGATCGAAGAACAGTTTCCTTTTTCTGCCATGTCGACTTTTAGTACTTCTGCTTTACCTTTGCTTTCGTCCACGAGTTCTACGCCCGCACCACCAACAAATACACCCATTTTAATGTATTGATTAACGAAATAGTTACGGCCCTCTTCCGTTAAGATAGTTAAGTGATTTTCAGAAAACTCAGACTCTGTACTTACTTGATGTTCTTTATTGCCTTCGACCTCATGGTAGAAGAATACACCAGGAGCAGTTTCACCAATACATTCCCCATCGACGTAAACATACTTTTTAAGCGCTGCTCCGACAAAAGCATCTTCTCGGTAAATGTAAATCCCTGCGTTCCCCTTTTGAGGTGCGTCAAATGATTTCATTTGATTTGATACTGTCGAATCAACAGTAGGAACAGAAGCACAACCTGACAACCCCAAAAGGAATGCGGAACACAGGATTACTTTATTTTTCATGTTATTAACCTAGCTACGATAAAATCGCGCCAACCATACTATAAATAAATACGTTCACTTATTGGTATTTTTGAAATTTGTGATTCAACCTATGCAATAGCACTCATTTAACGTATGGATTGAGCAAACATTAGCCATATAATAATCACGAGAATAAAATGCCCTGTATCTAACGATCACTAAATGCCACTTTACTCGCTAGACTGATAAGTAGAATACCTGAAACACCTTCAAGAGTTCTTGAATAACGCTGAGAGTGTGGACGACTAAATACCCAATTACCCACAGAGGCGTACAAAACGTTACATGTCGTCGCAAGTACGCTGAACAGCAAGCCAAGTACTAATAATTGCATTGATGTTGAGCTTGCAGACGTATCAATAAATTGAGGCAGAAACGAGAGAAAGAATAGCGCTACTTTTGGATTCAAGACGCTGACGATAACCCCCTGAACAAACACATTTTTATTATTATCAACATTTTTGTTTTCAACGATTTTACTTTCTCCACGCCACATAGACAGTAATGACTGAACACCTAAATAAACTAGGTAAGCGGCCCCTAACCATTTAACAACGCTAAAAGCCAAAGATGAACTCAGAATTATTGCTGACAAACCTAAACATGCCGCTAGTGTATGAAAAAAGTAACCAACACCAAGCCCCAGAGCCGCTTTCAGCCCAGCAGATAATTTACCTTTCATTGTATTGGAAACAATATAAATTACATCAGGTCCAGGAATCATGTTGATAGCGAGACAAGCGACAACAAATAATAATAGTGAGTTTGAATCCATTCTTTTCTCCAAATTAACGTCTTGCGGGATAACATTTCATCGAACTACAAGTAATGCAACGTCCAGGTTTCAATTGGTTATATTTAGTATTAACAACACGTTACTAATACTACAGCACTGCGCGAAGAGCACAATCATGAACAGTGATACGAATTAAATTATGGGCCTTTGTTAGCCCTTTGAATGATAATATTTAGCATCGTTTGGTTGTAAGCTTTTTCTAGCCAGCAGCTCTTATGGAAGTTAACATATCGGCTACTTAGTATACTTAACAGGCCGTCAAATCAGATAGATTATCTATTCTTATTTCTTCAAGCCTTTTGTGCTTCATTTTCCTGCCTCACTAAGCAGCAACTTAATACTTGCTACACCAAAAAATAACGCGAATACGCCTTCAAAAACTGCTTTGGATCTGAGATAGGTTTGTCTGACCTTTTTATGCGCGAAAAGAAAAGCATAGCCAAAGAAAACCAAAGCACTAACCAGCCCCACAACAAAAATGACCGACAACAATTCCAACGGACTGGCCGTAGGAGGAACCCCTATCGAATAAAGCGCACCGAAAAACAGAATAGCCTTTGGGTTAGTTAAGTGAATTAACACTCCGGTTAAGTAGTTACCCTTCTTTGTCGTTACGTATGTTTTGGGTAACTTTAGCTGCTCGATGTTGCAGGCAGAATGTACGGACTTTAAAGCCAAATATAAAAGATAAAATGCCCCACAATATCTAAGAATTTCAAAAAGCCAAACATTGCTATAGAGTATGGTTGCGAGACCAAAAGCGGCTGAGGTTGACCAAAATAAAGACCCCGTTAAAACACCTGCAGCCAAATACCCACCAAAGCGTCGACCGTGGTTCATTGACGTGCCTGCTATCGCAAGAGTGGCAGGTCCAGGGCTAGCGATGGCAGCGATAGCTGATACGACAATCAGTGAATAATTTATCTCTTCCATTTTTACTCTAAGCCTCCAAATGGAGTTTTATCAACACTTTCGCGGAATACTCTATTGAACGTACATCAGAAGCGTAATACTGATTAAAACACCAAGTGTCACGAATCGAGTTGAGATTATTTGGTATTTTACTGCTCCAAAATAACATCAAATCCGCCATAAATGAGACGCTTTCCATCAAAGGGCATTGGGTTATTGTCTGGACTCATTCGAGGATCACCCATGATCCGCAGCCACCCTGAGTCTCGAACTTCTTTTGAAGGCCAGACTACCCACGAAAACACAACGGTTTCGTTGCTTTCAGCGTTAACTGCCATGGGAAATGATGTGATCTCACCATCTGGTACTTCACTCCCCCACGTCTCAACAACCTTTAAGGCCCCAAACTCCCTGAACATTTCTGCTGCTATTTTTGCGTGTGCGATATACTTTTCTTTATTCGCTGTCGGCACTGCAGCGACAAACCCATCAATGTATGACATAAGTAAACTCCTTTCATTGGAGTTATAACCATAGCTCAATAAAAAGAATGCACATGATGCCAAACCATAGAAGCAGGTACGTAATACAGCTTGAGAGCTACATTCCTAGCTTGGACTTTATATGCATATTTGAAAGGTATGTGTTTGGATCAAGCTTGGTTAGCATATTTATAATCTCCAAAACACTCGAATACTCAATACGTTCCTCTTCAGCATGCCCGATCCCACCTATTGTAAAGTGAGTAAAGCGGTAATCACGATAAACGTTTTGCAGCTGGCTAGAAATATCTTTGAGTAATCTTTTACTGAGGGTGAATGCTGGGTATTCACTACTTTCTGAAAGCTCGGCTGTAGATCCAATAGATACAATATTGCATTTATCGTTAAGTGAACCTAAAGCGTTAAGTTCATTGACTAGATTAAGAAACCCAATCGGGCCAACATTCATAAACTCAATCAGTTCGTTTGTTGTCAATTCTGAAGACTCTCCCCACATGGACGCCAAATAAACTATGATGTCAAACTCTACACCTTTGAAGCACGTGTAATCTGGTTTTTTATCGGGATCAACGTCAATACAAACAGAAACTACTCCATCCTCAACTAGCTTTGATCTAGAAATCGTATAAATTTCTGTACCCTGTAAGTTCGTAGCCAAGAACCTTCCTAGCCCCTTACTACCTCCAACAATTAAAATCTGCATAACCCCGTTCCTTCGTTAAGGTTGTCTTTCATATTGTCCGTCAAACTGTGCATTAGGCATCACTTTAACGTTTCTGTTGTTTGCTTCTAGCCCTACTTAGTTCTATCTTCAATTTCATCGAATGGTTCAACTGAAATACGCTCTGCAATTTCACTCATCTTCTTCATTTTTTCTGGGTTACTAGTTCCCCAAAACCGCTCCCAGTCTTCACGTGTTCGCCACTTGGCAATAGTTAAAACCTTTTCCGGTACATCGTAAGAACGAAGCATAAAACTACCAAGCGCCCCATCTACTGACTCATGAATTGAATCTGTCGTCGAACGCCATATATTTTGAAACTCATCCATTTTTTCACTTGGCACACGCCATTCATACACAACTCTAAACATAACACTTCCATTAAAATTTCTAGATTTAATACGGCAAAGTATCAAGAACACTAAGCCAGGTTAATAGATGAATAAAGCAACATAGTAGAGCGTAGAGCAATCTAAAAAACAAAGCGTAAACGCTCTAAATCACTCCGATTCGATTAGTCATGCACACATTCAAAGATTTCGTATTGCCGTTTAACATTGGCTGTTACTTTTCCCCAATGTGAGGCTTGAACTCTTTCCTGATGTTGTTTAAAAGAGGCTTTGTCGACGAACTCCTCATAGACATCAAAACGAAACGGATTAGTCGAGCTTTGAGTCACAAGAAAAGTAAGGCAGCCCGACTCTTCTAACGTGAGCCTTTTGTGAATTATTAACTCATGTTTTACTAATTCTAAATCCTTTTCCGGAACTAAAATAAAGCCTTTCAATGTTACTTTCGACATATCATCCTCTCACCCCTGTAACCTTTTGTTCAGAAGTAGCCAACACGCCCTCAATCTCAACCTTCATATCGCAAATGTGAATCTCACCATGAATTAAATGCCACGTGTTAGGAATCTATTTCTAATGCCCTATCGACTTACGAGCATAAGGTTATCTCTACCCTTTCTTTGCCTTTACTGATGTGCGCTTTAAGTGAGTGCCACCGCAAGGCACTTGCGCAAACCCATCCACTCTCCAATACCTTCTTTCACTCTCTTGATCGGAAAAGTCACTAATAATAACTGAATCAGAGTTAATCAAATCTTGCACATCAGTTTCAATTTCTTTCAATAGCGGGCCAATACTTTCAGACCACTCGAAATCTATGCGACTCTTATTTTCAGAAATATGCGCGCCTATCTTAACAATGCCTTCCCGACGCTGATAAAACATCTCGAGCACCACTTCAGCCGCAAAGTGTAGCTTCATTAAGGCATATCTACGCTTCCAATCAATATTCGTAGTTACAATGTCACCAAGAGTAAAATTTGGAGAGGATTCCAATGTGTAAATAAGTCGAACACCTAACTTTTGAGCAATCAAAACCGGAATACCATTAATCGTTCCTTTATCACTCTCTTGGCCTCCAGACTCTGCAAAGAAGATAGTCTGGTCCAATTCAACCTTATTTCCGTCTACATTGGTCACTCTTGAGTTAAGTTCTGTTTGGTAGGGATTAACCCAAAATAATTTCTCGCTCATGCTGCTATCCTTGCAGTAAGTCCTATCCGTGATAGTACATTCAGTGACCACCAAGTCAATTCAAGAAACCTCGCCGTCAAGTGTAAGGCTGTGTATTGAGTACGAGCAGGCTAGATCTATTAGATGCTTTTAAGGCTGGGTACTAAACGCTGTCCAGGGGTTTAGCTAACAACCCGTAAATTGCTGAATCTGAGACTACTCCATTCACTTCCCAACGCTGCCTAAGGAAACCTTCCTTTATAAAACCTAACCGTTCCAAGACTTTACCTGAAGAAGCATTGTCTGGATCTATCTCAGCCTCGATTCGACGTAAATTCAGTGTTTTGAATGCGTGTTCGATTAATGCAGTTCCCGCCTCTAATACAATGCCTTTCCCCCAGAAATGACGACTAACGCCAAAGCCAATTTCTGCGCGCCTAGACTCTTTCACGTGATTAAACAGCATTATCTTACCCAGAAGTTGGCCATTGCTCTTTAGGAAGATGCCTAGTGTCACTTCTGTATTGCTATTCATGGCCTGTGTACTCTTGGCTATAAATGTCCGCGCTTCTTCAATTGAAACCCAAGGGCCAGAGTTCCAATATTTCATGACCTCATGGTCTGAGAAGATGTCAAACAATTCGCTTGCATCATCTTCAACTAGCTCTCTTAGAATTAATCGTTCCGTTTCAATCTTTGTTACTAACATTTTGGGGTCAGCCTTTTGGTTTGTTATTGGTGACGAAAATCCAATAAAAGTATGAGACACGTAATACAAATGATTTCGTATGAGACTTTTAAACAAGCTCAACGCACGGCAAAAGCGCCACGTGTAACGATTCTATATTGAAGCCAATTTTAGACATTCAAGTGCGTCAACAAGTAACCGCTGAACGCATCAAAGCTTGGGGTGAGTTGATCATAAGTCCTAAACTCAGGCTCAAAATAGTCCATATACTTTATTATCGCTTAGTGACGATTTCCTTCAGTACTCTGGCTGGGTTGCCACCAACAACGACATTGTCTCCAAAACTCTTTGTAACGACTGCGCCAGAGGCTACCACCACGTTGTTCCCAAGTGTTACGCCAGGGTTGATTACGGCATGGCCACCTATCCAACAATTGTCACCAATGTTTATGGGCTTTGCTAGCTCTAAACCACTGTTCCTCTCGATAGGATCTAAGGGATGAGTCGCAGTATAAATTCCAACTTGAGGCCCAAGTAAACAGTTATCACCAAACTTAACTTCCGCAACATCCAAAATCACACAACCAAAATTAGCGTAGAAATTATCTCCAACGTGAATGTTGGATCCGTAGTCGCAATTGAAAGAAGATTCAACATGAATATCGTCACCTGTTGTGCCGAACAAGTGCTTAGTTATTTCAACTCGCTTTTGTTTATGCTCAACAGAGGTAGCATTCAATTTTTCAGTTAGTAACCTAGCGCTCAACCTTAACTTTAATAACTCTTCATCACTTGGGTCATAAAGCTCACCTGCTAACATTTTCTCTTTTTCTGACATAAAACTTGGACTCCAATACCAATTTTCTTACAACGCTACATTAAGTATGTGAGTAACGCTACCACCTAAGCAAGGCTGCTCCACCACGAAAACAAAGCCCGACTTGAACGCAAGTCCTCAGCGCTATCAATTTTTTCAACAAACTAGTGCACTACCACCACCGTTCTCACTAACTTATCACCGAGCCGTTGCCTCTTTTTACCAAGAATGAAAATTGAGTCAATAAAACCTAAGAATGGAGTAATAACATTTCGAAAGAGCGACTGAAAAATATTGCACTTTTTACCCGTTCTTGCACTTATAACTGCAATGCCCAAAAGTTTTTTACCCACACTTTGACCATTTGGTAAACAATCAGAAAAAAGGTAATACGATACAGTCGCAGTTACTGCTGTAGCGCGCACAAGCTCTTTTTCAATACCGATTTCTAAGCCGACCCATAAAACGAGAGTAAAAATGCTAAAACTGACAAAAAGATCAATCATTTGTCCAACACACCTAACTCCCGGACTAGCCAAAACGTAATTTTCTAGAGTAAATTTTTCTGCATTTTTCATTTTAAAATTTGGACTAACAATTGTTTATTTGTGAACTAACGCTATTGAGACAGTAACATCCCCACTAAACCTAATCCATACTTCCGCAGAGCACGGTCGAACCTGATTTTGCTATCTTTTCAATATATTACCAAGCTCGTTCTAAAGGCTAGATTGGTAATACTTCAACATCTCTTCTTGATTAAGCGCTTTACTTTCTAACTTTTGTTGATCTTTAAAGATTTGAGCTAATGAAGGGAGAATTGAGCGATTTACTTTATAGTCATCAGACCAAAGTTTCCCTCTCATCACCGCTTTCGCACAATGAAAGTACATACTCTCTATGACTATTTTGATAACAACCTTAGGATCTTTACTTCCATCGGGGCAAGCAGATATCAAGTTGGCGTCGGTGTGAATACTTGCGATTCCTTTAATACGGAGCACTTCATCAATACCATTTACCATCAATAACAACCCTACCTTGGGGTTACTAATGATATTTTTTAGACTATCGATACGATTGTTCCCCGAGCTATCAGGGAGCAGCAATGTTGATTCATCTAAAACTTTTACGAAGCCAGGCTCCCCTCCTTTAGGAGAAAGATCGATATACCCTTGTGAATCAGCGGTACTTAGAACTGCAAAATGGCAATTATTAATTAATGTAATCGCATGAACATCCAGCACAGGCAGCGCTTTATTTTTAGCTCGCGCACTTGGCTCTGCGTAAAATTCTTTTAACTGCTCTATTGTTTTAATTTCACTCATTCAATTTTATTCCTTCACTATCATATAATACTTTGCTTGTAAGCAAGCAGTAACTCTGACTTCTTGTATAGGCACTCGACATAACTCATCGTAAAAATACTACGAGTACAAATTATCTCTTTAATGCCTTGTTATCTAAAGATTTAAAGTTTTTCACTAAACTCCCCACACTGCTTACACTTATAACCATGCTTGTAAAAAACAGTGGAAAACCCAGTAAAATAAAAACTAAGAAAGCTGGGCGTTTACCTTTTGTAAATGCAAATAGATCTTTACTACCACATTTAGGGCAAACGTCTTTTTCTTCATCAACGTCAACTTCATTTCCCAATGATTCTGAGAAATCGCTACTAAGTATTTGTTTCGCATCTTCTGCATCACTTTCGGCCACCATCAGACGGACGCCGCCAATTGCATTTGAATAAAGCCACTGAGTATTTACCGTGTGCTCGTCAGCGATGTAACTTTCTATTCCGACACTATCTAGGCTTGCTCTCGCAATATGAGCTTCATGAGGAAAAGAAAACCTTGCTACTACAATCACATATTACTCCTAGTGGGAAAGCGCTCCCGTAAGGTATAAGAAACGCTAATTGGAAATGCCACGTGTAGTGTTTCTTTTTGAACAATTTATTAGCCCACTACAGACTAATACATATACCCTAACCAATCTATATGACCAACAGCCCAAGTTTTACCGCTGATAGGTTTAACATATAAATCATCTAGTTGCTCTACAGCGACACCGTAATTTTTATGTTCATGAACGCGCAACCAAGAACTTAGAGAGTTAAGGCGCTGATAACCATTAGCCACATAAAAACGCTCCAAATCGGAGACTAAAATGATGAAGTCGACATCTTTAGTGGACGCATACTCGCTGAGTTGAGACAACATTTTTGTGCCAATACCTTGTCTTTGAACTGTGCTCTCGACACAAAAGTCACTCACACCTAATACTTTATAAATTTCATCACCAACGCGAACAACTCTGTAGTCTAATCCCATGTAACCAACTAACTGATCACCTTCGTAATTCAGAACTCTCATATGCGGGAGTTGCTTATAGTAAGAGCGAGTAACTTGATGTTCAGGAAACGACTGGTTTCTAAGAGCTTCAATTGCATTATGCTGTGCTTTAGATAACTCGATTTCTGGGTAAATATCCATATTTGACCTTTGAGTATTAATGACCTTTTGGTTACGATCCCTGTCGTTGAGTTTAACTCCGAGCGTGTCCTAACCTTGTGGGACATTGACAAATAACATAGAGTTTCTCAAAACACTACTTACAACATTTTTACTGCAAACCAATCGAAGTTGCTTAAGAACAAACACTACTTCATAGCAATGCCTACGGACCAAGCATTTGCAGCTTCTTACCCACACCCTATTCCGCCATCTGGAATTATTTTAATTACACAACGTGGGTACTCAATGTTGGTAAAAGCATTTACCGATGATTTTTCATGGCAAGTCCAAGAACAATTGACAGATGCATATTTCGAAGCACAGAGAGTACTATCATCGGCGGAGCAACTATTAAACCAAGCTAATTTGCTAGTTCAACATGACCAACGAATTAACAACTTAGAAAAGGCTCAGTTAAATACACAAGCTCACATTTCTAGAACAAATGCCGAAGTTACAAAAGCCAATCAAAAAGCCGACGATGCATTTAAAGCGGCAAATGCTGCATTAGAGCATAAATTTGGAGATAAGGATTACTACACAGTTATCGCTTATTGTAACTCTAAAAATATCCCAATCATTCTGACCTTAGCAAAAGCTAAAGGTTTGGAAGCTAGAGCTTACACCCAAAAAATTGGAGGTAAGATCAATAAAGTTCCTGATGAACGTTGGGGACAAGTAAATGCGTATCATATTGCAGTTTTAGACCACGTTTTTAAACAGTGATTTATATCGGGAGTCCTCTGCTGAGGGCTCCAATTCCCCGTAATAAGGCTAACGCCCAGCTAAGGGGTGAGCAACGCAATACAAAAGCCGCCGCAAGCCGCCTTAATCACTAAAATCAACGCATGGTGAAAATGACACGCGTTGCGAATCACTCTTAAACAGTTTGTTAGCACTTAGATTATCGCTGCTTCATAAACGCTATTGCTAACCCAGAAGACACGAATGTGATACCTGCACCAATATTTAACCCTGACACTAGTTTAGGCTTGTTTCTAAACCACTCAGACAATTGAGAAGAAAACACACCCATTAAGCTAAAGCCAATTGCTGTTAATGCTGCAAACCACACACCGTAGCCAATCATTTGAGTTGTCACTGAGCCTAAACTTGGGTTTACAAATTGAGGTACAAAAGCAAGAACAAACATACCTGGCTTCGGATTAAGTGCTGCTGATAGAAACCCAGTAGAAAAGATAAGTTTCAGAGACTGTTTTTTCGCTGGTTCCAGTGAGAACAGGTTTCTCGTACGGAGTACTTTCACACCTAACCATATTAGGTAAGCAGCACCAACCAGTTTTACAACATAAAAAGCCACTTCAGAGGTTTGAATTAAAAGGGTTAGCCCGAATGTTGCTGCGACTACATGAAATAAAATACCAGCACCAGAAGACATGCCTGACATTACTGCCGCCAGTCGACCTTGGCTTAAACCTCTACCTATAGCGAGCAAGTTGTCCGGGCCCGGCGAGATCACCAAAAGTAAACAAGCTAATGTATAAGTAACAAATACCTCTAATGGAAACATAAAACCTCCTTGTTGAATGATTCTGAGTGCTAACGCCGCGTTAAGTAGTGAGCAACGATACCACCTAACCTAAACGATTGCCCCGTAAACACTAAAGCCAATTTGAACTTAGAATGCCACGCGTTGCGAATCTGCCTTAAACGCTTTGTTATGCGGCTTTTACCACAAGCATCTGGGTTGCGCCTTTTTGAAACTCATATTCAACACTTTTTAGGCTTACAGAAATACCAAGACTCTCTAAATGCCTAACCACCCCAGATAAATAACTTGAGGGTTTACCATTTAACGAAATCAAAGGGTATATCCTAACCTCGTGTGATACGCGAACAAGCTCGGTAATAGCTTGAATATGCTCTCGTTCAGATACATGCTCGTCATAAAGAAACAAAAAATGAGAACACAATGCTAGATCAAATTCTTTGTCGTCAAATGGAAGTTGAGGCAGTGAGCCACTAACGTACCTTTGCGAATTTTTACCATCTTCATAATCGGCTAAAAAGTGGTTCATTGCCATCATTCTAGTGTTCTCTAACGCCTGCGGAGAACCTATTACATCCCAGACATAACCATCCAAATTTTTCGTTAGCTGCTGCATTATTATCGGGCGGACTTCATCGATCCTACGGCTTATTTGCTCTTTAGAAAACTGATAAATAGGGTCAATTGAAACTACATAGCGCCCACTTTGGGTCAATTCTGCATTAAAACTTGCAGGACCATCACCGCATCCAAGGATTCTTTTCTCTTTATCTTCTTCAAGTATGTTAAACATTAGCTCATATTCTTTGAGCGTTCGCCCCCAAGGAACAACATCTTCTAATTTCACGTCTAAAGTCCTTTTTTATGATTAACGTTTGCCCGCATAACGCCGGCTTAAGTGCTGAGCAACGCAATGCGATGCTTCTGCACACCACCTAAATCACTAAAATCAACGCATAGTGGAAATGCCACGCGTTGCGAATCCGTCTTGAAGCGTTTGTTATGTTTTAATCTTTAATTCTTCGATGCTGATTGTTCTTAGCTTATCGACTGATTCATTAACTAGACGAGAAATACGGAAAAAATGCTCATCCCAATCTTCTTCATTGTCCGTCTTTGACAAACCTTGCTTTAGCACTGTGATGGTCTCTGTAACCCTCTGATCTAGGCATATAGCCTTGACCTCAATTACATGGAACAACTTAGCAAATGACTCATCGTATTTTACTTTCAACTTTTCCGCTTGCGCCTTTGTTTCAGGATCTTGAGACTTTTTTAAATACTCTTCTTTCTCGTGCTCCCAAATACGGATTGTATACTCATCTGTTGTTTCATAAGCTAGCTCTGGAAATCTAAAATTGTAGTGCTCCCACTCAAAGTACTCATCCTTTTCATGAGCAACGTACTTTTTGACATGGAACAAGCACTCGAAGATTGCTTCGTAAGCTTCTTGTTTTTTCACCCATGCTTGCTGTGATATCCAGTTTTTCTGCGATAGTTCAGTCTTAATCTCTTCAACAACTGTAGTGTTAGACTCAAGTTGTTTTTGCAACTGTTCAAAGTCTTCTTTGTTAGCAAAGTTTTGCCCTTTCGTTTTAAAGTAAGACGCAAACCATGCCCCCAGACCAGAAACACAAAGAATGATAATGTATGTTTCAATACTTAATTCTTGTTTGAATTGAATCTGGCTTAAAATATTAGTTAACTCTTGAATTTCCATAGTTTCCTTAAAACATAACGCCCTGTTAAGGGGTGAGCAACGCAATACCGATGCCGCCGCATACCACCTTAAACACTAAAATCAACGCATAGTAAAAATGCCACGCGTTGCGAATCCCTCTTAAACAGTTTGTTAGGCGCTTGGCTTACTGGCAAAGTTCGTCAATCATTTGCTCAAAGTTAGGGTACTTTGATTTGGCCACACTTATGATTTTAGACACTGGGCTTTCATTTGACGGGGCAACCTCCTGAGCAAAGCGCAAAAACTTACTATTTAGGGGGCGCTTCAAATCAGGATAAGCAACAGCCTCGTATGGCCCAAGACCATGTGCAAACAACCAAACATAGTCTCCAAAATTTTGTGCAACCACCCCAACTTCACCTTCAGAACCAAAGAAAACAATAGGTTGCTGCAAATGATCTTCGACATTGGCGACCAACCAAAAAGCAGCGTAACCGCCAGAACCATCTTGACCAAAAATTAAATATTCATGCCCATTGAGTGAAGAATTACCAGTCCATGCTTTAATCCATTCTGATGTTTCCTCTTGTGAGTAGAAATCATCATATGGTTCAAAATCAATTCCATCACCGTCCGCGTAGTCAATTTCTATTGAGTGCAGTTTTTTTAATTGATCTGGAAAAGTTCTATTCATCTTATCTCTCCAAACTTTCTGGACAACGCCTAACGCCCTGTTAAGGTGTGAGCAACGCAATACCGAAGCTCCCGCATACTACCTTAAACACTAAACGCAACGCATAGCAAAAATGCTAAGCGTTGCGAATCACTCTTAAACAGATTGTTAGGTGTTTAGTAGGCAGTTGTTATTCAAGTTCCAAACTCCTCGTAAAAGTCATCAAAGCCTTTACGGGTCAGCGTATTAAGCAAGTCTTTCATATGTCGATCAGTTAATGGGACACTAGACTTACCTTGTTGTGTTCTTGCTTCTAATCTTTTGTATAACGCGTCATCAACAGATCTCCAGTACTCACAGTTGTCTTGGTCACGGTCACGAACAATGCAGAAGAACTTGCTATCAGGCTCCCCTTGCTGCGGGTAGTGATGTATTGATTCACTTAGCCAATACAGTTTTGAATCCAATGTAACAACCCAAGTTTCTTGGTTCTTTCCGTAGAACATTTCTTCAGAGAACTTTAATGCTGACTTGCCGTACTTTAGGTCTTGCACACCATTAAATATGTTAGCAAGGTGCTTTTTAGGATTACTGTGTCGATCTAAAAAGTTTTCCTTTATAGCTTGAATTTTTTCATTGAGGTTTTCGCTATAAATATCTTTGTGAGTACAAAAACAGTACTTAGCTATTTCCGCTTCTACAGCGCTCAACATATCAATGTCTTTGCACACTGCGTCCATGTAATGATTAAATTTTTCAAGACCAGAACAGTTACTGTGTCGACTGTTGATAATATGAATTTGAATTAGTGAGTAGAACGAAATTGAGTGTAAATACTGTTCGCCAATCGGTAACTCATGAAACTCTCGCTTTCGGGTTGGCTCTACCTCAACTTCTGAGTTTCTAGTGGCAGTTGGGTGATCAATCATTTGGGGACAGAAAATTGAAAGAAATACTTCAAATAACTCATAACATTGCTTTTTGAATTTCGGATGGACTTCAGTTAACGCAAGGCCAGGAACTAAGCTAACACTTTCGGGTGGACACTGATTCAAAAAGTTAACCAGACTCATTAACCCAAGCTCAACAGGGTCTCCTCCTTTAAGAATTACATCTTCCATACGGATAAGTATATTTAAGTCCAAGAATAACGCGGTTTCCGTATTTCTATTTTTATTCTCTATTACCCGACTGACTGTAAGGTCAGGTGAGCTATCCGTTTCCCTGCAAGGTTTGATAAACCTCAACTTTAATCCTGTCATGGAGCTTGCCCTAAAAGTGAAATTTAGTTTACTAACCAGTTATATTGGAATAGGCAATGAGTTTTTCAAGACTCTATTGTGATATTTAGTTAGAAGAGTATGCTCTGCTGACACCTAACGCCGCATTAAGGTGTGAGCGGCGCTTGGCTATACTTGAGCGAAGCGAAAGCGCCAAGCGTTGCGAATCACTCTTAAATGCTTTGTTATACAACAGGTTTTTGCTCTAGACTTCTTATTGTCACCTGAGAGTTGAAATCAGTAGAGTTGATAACATCCAGCATTTCATACGCATTGTCACCATGCTTAATTACAGGGACTTTAGTTTTTATTTTGCCATGGCTTGTTTCATGATCTATTTCGAAAACCCAAGCCAATACTCCGTGATCAATCTGTTCATAGCTAGATACCGTCATGGGAAGAAGGTGATTATCGTAAGCATATTGAACAACCACATTTAAACCAACCCGGATATATTCGCCATTCATGTTGCAATATAGAACCAAGCGTCTGTCGTTTTGAAACGTAAAAGAAGCCACGTCTTTTACTATTCCTTTTGCGTCATAATGTAACTCCTTGATTAAAGGAGATAGTAATTCGACTATAGACATGTTTGAGACTTTGTCTGTAGACCATATTTTTTCATTTGAGTGCATGATTTGAGAGTCTAGTAATGCTAAATCAGCACTGCCCTTCTCGACGCAACAACTCAAAGCATCTATACCGGTAATACTGACGTTTTCATATGCCACATAAAAGGACAAAAAGTTCAGTGGAAGTGTTTCTGGAGTTTCTTCTTTTAGGTTAACCAGAAGAACCCTATTACCTTGAAACCTTGCTACTTCCTTTACACTTTCTGGGAATTCTTTCCGCGAAATACAAATTAAGCTGTTAGCGCCGACATCATCTAACTTCGTTAACCAATCGTTAAAGGTAGCAATATTAACTTGCGACTTACGGTCTTGAACCTCAACTATTGTTACGTTACAACGAAATTCAGGGCCACTCTCAATGACAACGTCACATTGCCTAGTTCTTCCTGTTGGCGAATTCAACACTGGCAACAACACATTCTGACGAATAACTGAAGATGGAGAAATAGATCTTTCTATTAACTCCACTATTTTTTCAAGATCATCCCCTGGCTTCGCCATAAGATTGGTACTCCTCATTCTGAATGTTGTATAACGCCCTGTTAAGGTGTGAGCAACGTAATACTGAAGCTACCGCATACCACCTTAATCACTAAACACAACGCATCGTAAAAATGACACGCGTTGCGAATCACTCTTAAACAGTTTGTTATACGCGTAGTTCACACAAGATCTGTTTCAGTAAAGTTCGTTTTAAATGTGAAAGCAAATGGCGTATCTCCATGGTCTCGCAAATGTTGAAGGCGGGACAACGCTTCTTGTGGCGTTGGTATATGGCCGTCTTCAACCCACCATAAAACATAAGTATCTTCTGCCAATCGATGAAACCATTCGCTTTTGCGGCGCATGAAATCTCTATGGCCAGTGCGAAACATAAAATTTTTAAGTGAGTCAATATTTTCCCAAACTGACATATTTACAATCATGTTTGGATCATCAAACAACTTAATGCTTGTAGCATCACCAGAGTCGTCTTTTAAACGCCAGATAAAACCTTCACTTTCTTCAGCTATGCCATTAACCAGGTCTAAATTGTCTACAAATTCTTTAATTTCAGGCGCATCCAAAGGATATTTGGCAAGCGCAATATTTAACTGTGCTAATTTCATTTCATGACCCTCCTTGGTCAATAAGCGTATAACGCCCTGTTAAGGTGTGAGCAACGCAATACCGAAGCCACCGCATACCGCCTTAACCAATAAACCTAACGCATAATAAAAATGCCACGCGTTGCGAATCACTCTTAAACAGTTTGTTAGGCTAATGTACCACCAATATGCAATTCATTGAAATAAACATTGACACAGTGAATGCTCGGGAATACATTCGTGACTGTCACGAAGGTGAAAGGAAGATGCCTATGGCTATGACAGATGCGGAAAGACAAAGAAAGCGTCGAGCAAAACTAAAAATGGAATCCCAAAAACAACTCCTAGTAAGAGGTGCAGAAGGAGAGTTCGACGAAAGAATTAGAGTAGCGCTAGCAGTAAAAGAACTTGCTACGCAAGGAAAGTTACCTAAAGAAGTAATCGAGTTAATTGTGAAGACTTCAGAGACAGTATTTCCAACAGAAGAACTAGTAAATCGAAAGTATATTAATAAGATTGTTTCGATATATTTAAAAGGCTTAGAAAAATGAACAATACATCTATCTTTGATAAAGACCTAAACCCTATATTAGAAATAGCTGACAGTGACGATTTAGCGACATTAGTTGACTACCTAAAAACTAAGATCTCAGAGGATCTCACTCATCATGAAGCATACAAAAAGCATTCTCCTGATCACACTAAATATGCTGACTTAATTGCAAAAGAAATTCGCGATATGGGCGGCAACTCCTTTGCTAACGTATGGAGAGGAGCCGGACCTGAGTATCATGAAATTGTTTGTGATGTCGCGAGTAAAATTAAGGCTCCATACAACAAGAATAAAACTGTAGAAGAAATAGAAAACTCTATTCTTGAAACAATTCTCGAAAGAGCTCTGTCTGAAATGTCTGACACAGAAAAAGAGGAACTACTTAAAGAAATGGGCGGCAAAGGGGGCTTTAGTAAAGGAGGAATAGCAACAGCAACATTCATCGGCATTTTTAGGGCCGGAGGCTTCTACTCTTATCAACTAACTCTCATCATAGCAAATCAAATCGCAAAAGCGATTTTAGGTAGGGGGTTAATGCTAGCAACGAACGCTGGGCTTGTACGGGTAGCTTCAGTACTCGCTGGACCTGTAGGATGGGCTATTTCTGGTATTTGGGCAGCAATTGACATAGCAGGGCCGGCATATAAAGTAACTATTCCTTGTGTCATTCATGTAGCAATGCTTAGAAAGAAGTTGAACTCTCTTTGCTGCAACAACTGCGAAGCAGTTTTGACTGATACTACGATGAAATTCTGTCCTGAATGCGGACACTCTACAGCTGCATAACCTTTGCTAAGAGTAGCCCTTGTTTAGGGCTACTCTGTATTCTTAGCCTAACACCGAATTAAGGGGTGAACAACGCCACCACCCAACCTAAGTTATTGCGCCGTAAGCACTAAATCTGATTCAAACCAAAACTGCCAAGCGTTGAGAATCCCTCTTAAATGCTTTGTTATACGCGGGCTTCCGACCAAACTGCGAACTCATTACCACTTGGTTCTAGAAAATGAAAACGGCAACCGCCAGGAAATTCGAATATAGGGCGAATGATTTCACCACCACTTTGAGCGACTTTCTTTAGAGTACCTTCAATGTCAGAGCTGTAGAATACTAAAAGTGCTCCACCCGTATTAGTTTGGTTGCAGCAATCAGATTTGAAGAAACCACCGTCTAATCCCTGATTTGAAAAAGCTGTATATTCAGGTCCGTAGTCAACAAACTCCCAACCGAAAACTGAAGAGAAGATTGATTTTGTCGACTCTAAGTTTTTCATGCTGGTTCATTTCCTTGCTCCTTGTTGATTGTCCTGATAAGCGTATAACGCCCAGTTAAGGGGTGAAGCACGCAATGACTAAGCCGCTGCATTGCACTTCAACACCGAAACCAACGCATACCAAAAATGCCACGCGTGCTGAATCCCTCTTGAACTGTTTGTTATAACACAGTTTTACACATCATCTTCCGTCAAAATCTGACGACAATTACGAACTGTTAACACACGAATTTCGTGGCTTAAAATGTAAATAATACGATAGTGACCGAAAATGATTTCACGATAGTTTGTGTGGGGCATTTCAGGAACAAAGCGCCCCATTTCAGGCATGCTGCTGAGTAACTCAGTTTTATCGAAAACCTCATTTACCCACTTTTCAGCAGCAGACGGATTGTCTAACGAAATAAACTCAGCCGCATCACCAAGCTTTTGAAGAGCTAAAGGAGACCAAACTACTTTCATTTCTTAATGCGCCCTAACACCTGAGCGCGCGCATCCTCATTTGAAACACCATGACCTGAAGCTAATTGAGCTTCTGCTGTGCGCATTTCTTCTAGTAACTCTATTTTCTCTTGCATTGCTTCGTACTCCGCAACATCAAGAACAACAGCAACGCCTTTCCCGCGTTGTGTAATTACCAACGGACGACGAGTCTCATTGATTTGTTTGATGTAAGAAGCTACACCGGCACGAAACTCAGATAGCGGCTGAATATCTTGATCGAAATGAATACGACTCATGTTAAACCTCAATTAGTACAAAATAACGTACAAATAATAGTTCAACTAATAGTTATGAGCAAGAACTTGATACTGTGTTATAACGCCGCATTAAGGTGTGAACAACGCGACCACTGAACCTAACCATACCACCGTAAACACTGAATTCAACGATGGAATGAAAAATGCCAAGCGTTGAGAATCACCCTTAAATGCTTTGTTATGGCGCTGAACTTGAAGCTAACTGCTGAACGTCTCTGAGGTCTACTTCCCTACCCAATATTCGCTTATATTCTACCAACTGATGAACCGGAATGACCTGTAATTCAATACCTTGATAGCTTTTGACAACTGACTTTGAGAAGTCGATTTCAAGTTGGTGCCACGAACCATCCAGTGAAGATTGGATCTTGGTATGTTGAGCCAAACCTATTTCAATTTTTTGATTTCGATAGATTAACTGAAAATACTCTAAGTCCCAGCCATATTCCGAGTAACGAGTAAGTGGCTTAGAAACATACTGTGGAACGTGAGCTAATACTTTTTTTGCATCTAAATTGTGGATATAGAGGTCGATGTCTGCGACTTCACGACTGCCACCATGAATCGTTGCCGCCAACCCACCGACTATTTGATACTCGATATTCTCCGATTCCAAAAGACCTTTGAGCCAGTTCAAGGCTACTTTTACTTTCTCGCTCATAGAGTTCCCTTAGCTGATTCTATCCCTGCGCCATAACGCCGCATTAAGGTGTGAGCAACGCCGCTACCTAACCTAAACCTTTACACCGTAAACACAAAACCCAACCTTGAACTGAAAATGCCAAGCGTTGGGAATCACTCTTAAATGCTTTGTTATGCATTTAGTCGTTCTTCGGGTGAAAAACTATCGTTCACAAACTTTAAGAATTCACAGCTTATAATTTTCGCTTGTTCCCAACCTAAATCACTAGAATCAACGACATAAAAGCCAGATATAACACCACCTGCAATTCTGGCCACGCAAATATTTCCATTACCATCTAAGCAAATTGGCATTGCGCCAGACATATCGTGCTTTACCCCATAAATATCTTCGCCGTATATCTCCGACAAAGAAAAGAACTGTAACTCTTTGAACCCAAAATAGACTATAGGGCCATCGCTAACACTCCACCAATTCAACATACTTTCAGGAAGAGTTATTTGAAATATAGTTTCTAACTTGTGTATTTCTTCCTGATTTGCGCCTACAGGTCTATCTATAAATTCCATGAAGCCCTCTGATGCATAACGCCGCGTTAAGTGGTGAGCAACGCTACCACCCAACCTAAACCATTGTGCCATAAATACAAAAGCCGATTCGAACTGAAAGTGCCAAGCGTTGTGAATCCGCCTTGAACGCTTTGTTAGAACTGTACTCAAATATAACGACTAACCCGTTCTAATTCTTTCAAAGCGATACTGTCAGCTGCGATTCCAACTTGGTTCGCCTGCAATGAATACCACTTAACTTCATCAGCCTCGTGACCCGTAATGTCTCCTGCCCAACTGGTAACAATGAAATAATGGATCAACTGCAGTTCTTTTGTTGGGTGGTAAAGGGAACATAAATATTTGTATTCCGTTGGAATAACATTGAGCTCTTCATTTAACTCTCGGAACAACGCCTGAACTTGAGTTTCACCATATTCAATGTGACCACCCGGTATAGTGATTAAGCCCGGATCAGTTTCCTTTTGCTCACTGCGTTTTTCCTAGCAGTACCTTTGAACCATTAAGCATGATAAAGGAAATACATTCATTTACTTCCATCTATATGTTCCTTTGAAAGTTCTAACGCCCTGTTAAGGGGTGAGCAACGCAATACAAAAGCCGCGCATACCACCTTAATCACCAAAACCAACGCATAGTAAAAATGCCACGCGTTGCGAATCCCTCTTGAACAGTTTGTTAGGCGACATTTCTACGTTTAACTTCTTTCTCATACGAAGACTCGTTGTATAGCCAAATAGCCCAAAATGCGAAAAACACCCCGATCGTGTAAATTGAGTAATTAAGAGCATTATCCGATAAGAAAATCGTAATGCTTGGCGCATCAGAAGATGGATAAAGGAAAATAACATTAAAAATCATGTACAAAATGGCTGTGACGAAAGTGGTTCTGAAAAGCCAATTTAAACACCCTTTCTTTCGCGATTTTGCCAATTATCAAATGCTTTACCATTCATTAACCCGTTCCTTTTCCGTTAACTGAAGCTAGATGCACCCCAAGATACTATCACTACTCTATCGTTTGTCTCATGTCGCCTAACGCCCTGTTAAGGGGTGAGCAACGCAATACCTAAGCCACCGCACACCACCTTAATCACTAAAGCCAACGCATAATGAAAATGCCACGCGTTGCGAATCCCTCTTGAACAGTTTGTTAGGTGCGTAGCCAAAGTTGGTAAAAGTCTGTTTCATCGTGCTTGGGATTCTTGCGCACGAACTCCCAACCATGGTGCTTATAGAATGTGAGAGCTCGATGGTTAGTTCGGCTTACTGAAAGTACAGCACGCAAACAACCCGCTTTACTCAAAGTGCTTACAATATAATCCTGCAATTTTACAGCGAGTCCTGAACCACGAAAAATCGGCTTTAAGTAAATGAGATGCACATAGCCAGTCTCAGGCTCGGGTGAAAAGCTACGAAACTCTAACTGCCCTGCAAACTGACCATCCACAAATATATGGATATAGAACCATCCTGATGTTGCTAACCGGTCTAAGACTCGTTCACGATAACCACTGATGAAGTCGTCGAAACCATCGTAATGCCCAAAACTACAAAAGTATGCATCTTTTCTTGCAGCAACGCATAATTCGAAATCATCAATGTTTATCTGCCGAAAAGTAATTTCCATACTTACATTTTCCTTCAAGCACCTAACGCCCTGTTAAGGGGTGAGCAACGCAACACCGAAGCCGCAGCAAACCACCTTAAACACTAAAACCAACGCATGGTAAAAATACCACGCGTTGCGAATCCCTCTTGAACAGTTTGTTATGTGAATTTTTGACCTCTTCCGAGTTCCACTTTTTTCACAACACTTTGGAATAGCTCTGGCTCGAACCATTCCCATTTACCTTTGCATTCTTTGAGCTTCGCCTCGTTGTAAAGATTTTGGATTAGCTTGGTTGCTTTAATGGCTAGTAAAGAATACTGATAATGTCGCTCTTCAAATAGCTCCGCATAATCGGGTGGCTCAGCCACATAGTCCCAAACGCTTTCAATCTTAGAATTAGCTACATATATTTCATTCGGGAGGTACAAAATTTGATGCATTAGCTCAGAGTTGATAGACAACCAATCTACTTCTAACGATAGAGGATCAAACTTTGGAGTTTCGACTTGTGGTAAATAGTAGCCGTCTTTATCCGGTAGCCCTCGATAAGTTCCATCATCCTTAACGACCTGAGCACAGTTATCAACGAAAATTTCTAGCATGCTTACTACGCGAGTAGCTAAGTACTGTTTTCTCTGTCTTGAGGTCATTTTGAAGACAATCCAATCTTTTAGACCTGTAGTAAGAACACCAATAATGACACCAGATAAACCAATCAAAGCCTCTATCATGCCGACTCCTAATTCACATAACGCCCTGTTAAGGTGTGAGCAACGCAATACAAAAGCCACCGCATACCACCTTAAACACCAAAACCAACGCATAGTGAAAATGCCACGCGTTGCGAATCACTCTTAAACAGTTTGTTATAAAGATGACTAAACGCTCTCACGCATGGGTAAATCACGCAGCTCTCTATTAATAATTTTGGTTGATATATACGGAGCACCTTGGAACAACATGGCGAAACTGACTAATACCGTGAAACAAGAGACGATTAAACTTGGGTAATTTGGCGACGTAACTATTTGAGATATGCTGTAAGCAAACCATATTATCCCTCCAATAAAACCCGGCAAACCTAGCCCCAAATTATAATATGCATATAGTTTATCAAATTTATCGATAGCAATTTGAAAGTTCTCTTTATGAACATCTTTGAGGTTGGGAAGTAATCGGCTACAACGAATTATGTGCTTAAACGAAACCCGAGTGCCAATGATTTCGTTAAGATCTAACATCCCGTTTAAGAGTACACGGCTAACTCTCACACCATGAGTAAGATAAAAAGTTTCTATCTCAATCTCCGAATGCAAATGACGCTTTAGCCTTTCATCTAAACTTTCAATTGATACTGAACGCTCCAATGAATCTAAGCGGCGTTTTCTATGGGTTGAATACGTAGAAAGAATCTTTTCAAAGTTAATGACGATTGATATAGCAATAAACAGAAAAACATAACCATAGTTTCCTGCATCAAGGTAAGCCATTATTGTTTCTGTCACTTAACATGTTCCTCTATCTTTATAACGCCCTGTTAAGGTGTGAGCAACGCAATACCGATGCTCCCGCATGCCACCTTAAACACTAGACGCAACGCATAG